>NZ_JBFTQY010000052.1:0-52785 GCF_056399245.1 Rhizobium sp. 01N447_2 | reverse complement strand
GGACGATGGCTGGTTCGGGCAAATCGTGGCCACGGCCGAAGGCGGTGACCGCGCATCCCAGTGAATTGAGCTCAAGAATAATGAAGGATGGGAACATGCATAAATTGATCTTGCCTCTACTTGCATCAGCGGCCTTGGCAATCGCCGCACCCGCTCTTGGCCAGGACGCCAAGCCGCTTGCCGGTCAGTCGATCACGGTGCTCATGCCATCGCCGCAGGGACCGAACATCGCCTCTGACTTCGAGGCCGAAACCGGCATTCACGTCGACCTGCAGACCCTGTCTTGGGACGACATCCGCCCGAAGCTGGTGACAGCCTTGGTTGCCGGGACAGCGCCAGCTGACGTGACCGAGTTCGATTGGTCCTGGACCGGTCAGTTCAGCGCGGCCGGCTGGTATATGCCGCTTGACGACGTCATCGACGCCGACACGGTGAAAGATATCGGCGTTGCCAAGATCTTCACGGTCGACGGCAAGTTATTGGGAATTCCCTACACCAACGACTTCCGGGTGATGCTCGTCAACAAGAAGCATTTCGCGGATGCAGGCATCACCGAGATGCCGAAAACATTGGACGGCCTGGTCGCTGCCGCCAAGAAAATCAAGGAAAAGGGCATTGTCGAGTATCCGATCGGCCTGCCGGTTTCGGCAACCGAAGGCGCGTCAACGAGCTGGTATTTGCTKACCAAGGCGTTTGGTGGCGAACTCTTCGACAAGGACTTCAATCCGCTGTTCACCTCGCCGGATTCGGCTGGTTACAAGGCGCTTGCTTTCGAGCTGATGCTCCTCAAGGAAGGGCTGGTCGATCCGGCGTCTACCGGCCTGAAAGACAGCCAGATCAATGAGAGCATGTTCGGGCAGGGCATCACCAGCATCATGATCTCCGGAGAGCCCGGTCGTCTCGGCCAGATGAACGACCCCAAGCAGTCGAAAGTCGCCGGCCAGGTAGAAGCGATCCTTGTGCCGACGGCGAGCGGTGAAACGCGCAGCTTCGGCCTTCCGGAAGCGCTGGCTATTCCAAATGTCTCTCCCAACAAGGAGGCGGCGATCGCTTTCGTCAAATGGTTCACCAGCAAGGACTTCCAGAAGAAGAATGCCGTGAACGGCTTCCTGCCGACACGCACGTCGGCGCTTTCCGAACTCAACGAGTCCGGAAAGCTGAACAGCGGCGACGCTCTGGTGGCGCAGTCCAAAACCGTTGAGCCGCTGTTCCCGCAAGGCACGCCGCCTTGGTATCCGCAATTTTCCAGCGGCGTAAACACAGCAATCAATAGCGCTGCCAAGGGACAGATGAGCGTCGACCAGGCGATGGAGGCTATCGCTGCCGCCGCCAAGCAGGCAATGGCGCAATGACTGCTTTGGTGTCCGAAGGGGCCAGGAGCAAGCGTGGGGTCGGCTTCAACGCCGACGCTACGCTCGGCTTGCTGTTGGTGTCGCCCATCGTTATCACGATGGCAGCTTTGGTCTTCTACCCGATGGGAAGAACCGTCTGGGACAGCCTGCACAGGGTCAACCCCATGCAGGCCGGCACTCCATTCGTCGGTCTGGAGAACTACAGCCGAATGCTATCGGATGGCCAGCTCGCGACGACCTGGAGCAACACGCTCATGTATGTTGTTCTGGCCGTCGTCGCCGAAACCGTGTTCGGCGTTCTTGCCGCCGCTCTCATCAATCAGATCAAGGTCGGGCGGCAGTGGGTCCTCGCAGCAGTGATCTTGCCCTGGGCGCTGCCCGGCGTTGTGAACTCGGTCATTTGGCTTTGGATTTATCAACCTGGCGCGGGTCTGTTGAACGGCATTCTTTCGGCGCTCGGGCTGCCCTTCGAAAATCACGTCTGGTTCAACGATCGCACCAGCGCCATCGTCGCCGTAACAATTGTCCACGTCTGGCGCATGATGCCTTTGACGATCGTCATCGTCCTTGCCGCGATGCAGAGTATCCCTGCCCATCTCTATGAGGCTGCGCGGATCGATGGAGCCACGCGCGTTCAGATGTTCACATTGGTAACCCTTCCGCTGGTTCGCAGTGCGATCGCTGTCGCCATGACCAACGCAACCGTGAATGCTTTCAATCTTTTCGACGAGGCCTGGGTTCTGGCGGGTGCCAGCCTCGAGACCCGACCGGTGCTCGTCCAGATCTACCTCGAAACTTTCCAGAATCTCCGCTTCTCGTATGGCATGGCGCTGTCGGTCGTGATCACTCTCGTGTCTTTGCTGATTTCGCTGGTCTACGTCCTTCGTGTCTACCGCAACACACGGTTCGACTGATGAAATCCACTATTGCCTATCGAATGATGATTTGGGCCGGTGTCGTCGTCCTGTTGATCTGGTCTTTAGGGCCGATCTACTGGACCATCGCGAGTTCGGTTACTCCAAGCGACGACTTCTCGACCCGACCGATCAACTTCTTCCCGCAGCACTTTACGCTGGACCACTACTCGCGGCTGCTTGGCATCAATATTGCGCGGATCGGAGGTGTGGAGGTGTTCAAACAGTTCCGGGCCGCGTTGCTCAACAGCGTGGTGACATCGATCGCTGCCACGCTGCTTTGCGTCGCGATATCGTCTCTTGGAGCTTACGCGTTCACCAGGCTTCAATTCCCTGGCCGGAAAGTGCTTTTTATCGCCGTTGTCGCGACCCTGGCCATTCCTGCCTACGCAGTCTTGATCCCGCTCTATCAGATCATGATCAAGCTGCATCTCGTCGACACCTATGTGGGCGTCTCGCTGATCTATGTCTCGGCCTTCCTGCCTCTGTCGCTATGGCTGCTGCGGAGCGTGTTCGAAGCTCTTCCGATCGCACTGGAAGAGGCAGCGCAACTCGACGGAGCGGGCCGGCTCTACATCTTCTTCAATATCGTCCTGCCGCTGGCCGGACCCGGTCTGACGGCAGCGGCGATCCTCACCTTCCTTGGCGCCTGGGGACAGTATCTCGTGCCGCTCATTTTTTCGCCGCAGGCGACGAAGCCCCTAACGGTTCTGATCCCGGAATTCGTAACGAAGAACTTCATCGACTACGGGCTCATCACCGCGAGCGGCTCGATCGCCATCGTCATCCCCGCTCTCGTCGTCATTTTCCTCAACCGTTACCTCGTCAGCGGCCTGTTGGCTGGTTCAGTCAAATAATCGGAGACTTCATGAACACGACCGAAAAAGTCATTTTCGAGCAATTTCCCTACTGGGAGAAGGCGATCGGCTCGAATTCAGCTATCGATAGCGCGGAGCTGCTCGTCTTCGTCGGCTGCGGCACCTCCTTCAATCTGGCGCTTGCGCTAGCATCCTATTCGAATATGGCCGGTCGCAAGGCAATCGCGGTTCCCGGTGCCGAATGGCAAAACCGGCCGTCGGCCTTCTGGCCGGAGTGGCGTAACACGCACGTCGTCGCGCTTTCCCGCAGCGGCGAGACGACGGAGACAGTTGCCGCGGCAAAGGCAAGCCGGGCCGCCGGCGCTTTCGTGACGGCGATAACCGTCGAACCGGAAAGCTCTCTCGCGAAAAATTGCGATCGGATGATCGCTGCCGAAACCCATCCGGACGAAGGTATCGTCATGACGGTATCGGCGAGCCTCATGGTCCTTCTCGGTTTGCAGATGATCGGGCAGAAGGTTCCTGCCTCGGTCGTGAATTCGGCCCGCAAGCTCGCGAGCGCTCTTGATGCCGCGCTTCCTGGAATTATCGCGGACCGGTCGCACTTCGTCTTCCTCGGTGGCGGGCCGCTCTTCGGCGTTGCCCTGGAGGGAGCGCTGAAGCTCATGGAAATGAGCCAGATCATGACCCAGGCCTTCCACCCGCTGGAATACCGGCATGGGCCGATCAGCCTCGTTGACGGGAAGACGGTTGCGGTCATGCTGTACAGCTCCGACCAGAGGGAAGCGGAGACGAAACTGGTGGGAGAACTGAGAGAAAAAGGCGCGGTCGTCATCGGTGTAGGTGGTCCAGGCGATCTCGAACTCGCCGTCGATGTCGATCTGTCGCTTGCGGGTCTCGTTGTCCTTCCGGCGCTGCAGGTCCTCGGCGAACGGGCCGCGCAGGCTCGGCAAATCGATACGGTCTCTCCCCGTCACCTGACGAAGGTTGTGACGCTCGCATGACGAGGATCGAAGAGAACCGGCAGATCGCGCTGCGAAAGCTTTTCGGTGCCCGAAACCTGCCTTTTCCCCATGGCGTCACTTCGGTCTGCTCGGCTCATCCGCTGGTCATTGAGGCAGCCCTTCTGCGTGCCGGCATGGAGCACCGGGCGGTTTTCATCGAAGCCACCTGCAATCAGGTCAATCAGGAGGGCGGCTATACCGCGATGACGCCGGTCGACTTTCGCCGGTTTATCGAGGACGTCGCCGCAGCGACTGGTTTTCCAGCCGAACGCATCATCCTGGGAGGCGATCACCTCGGCCCCAACCCATGGAGGACGTTGGCGGCCGAGGAGGCAATGCTGCGCGCCATGGCTATGGTGACGGCCTATGTCGAGGCAGGGTTCGAAAAGATTCACCTGGACACGTCGATGGGCTGTGCCGGTGAACCAATGGCGCTCGATGACGAATTGACCGCGTCGCGGGCCGCTCGATTGGCAAAGGCCGCGGAAGAGGCCGCTCTTCGTTCAGGCCGTCGTCCGCCGGTCTATATCATCGGAACCGAGGTGCCGCCTCCGGGTGGCGCAACGCACGCACTCGAAGAAATCGAAATCACCCGGGCCGATGCGGCGATGAAAACCCTGGCGGTTCACCGGGCGTCGTTTGCCAAAGCAGGTTTGGCGTCGGCGATGGAGCGGGTCATTGGAATCGTGGTTCAGCCGGGTGTGGAATTTGGCAACACGGACGTGGCGCTTTACAAGCCTGAACGGGCCAAGAGCCTTATTCGTTCGCTGGACGACATGCCGGGTTTGGTTTTCGAAGCACATTCTACCGACTACCAACCGGCCGAAGCCTTGTCTGCTCTCGTTGACGACGGCTTTGCAATCCTCAAGGTCGGACCAGGACTGACTTTCGCGCTGCGCGAAGCGCTGTACGGTCTCGATGCGATCGCTGATGTGCTTGCAGGCAGGACACCGCGAACCGGACTGGTGACGACCATGGAAAAGATCATGGTCGAGCAACCGGCAAGCTGGGCGGCCCACTATGGCGGCAGTCCGGATGAGGAGCGACTGCAACGGCATTTCAGCTATAGTGATCGAATTCGCTATTACTGGCCGGATCCTCGCGCATCCGCCGCGGTCGGCGAATTGTTCCGCCGGCTTCCCGATGAAATTCCCGAAACTCTGATCAGCCAATATCTCGGCCGACTATATTCTGACGTGGTGTCAAAGCGGGTCGCTCCGAAGGCCCGCGAGCTCTGCCTTGCTGCGATCGACACGGCATTGGCACCTTATTCAGGCGCCACGGCAAACCGATGAGCAATCGACAGCCGTGTCAGACGAGCGGCTGCATCCCGAAGATATCAACATTCAGCCGGAGAAAGTTATGGCGTCAGTAAGTGTGGCGAATGCCCGCAAGAGCTACGGTCACTTCGAGGTTCTGCATGGGGTGGATATTGATATCCAAGACGGCGAATTCGTGATCCTGGTCGGTCCGTCCGGCTGCGGGAAGTCGACATTGTTGCGGATGATCGCCGGCCTCGAAGAGATTTCAGCTGGCCGGATATCGATCGGCAGCAAGGTCGTGAACAATGTCGCGCCAAAAGAACGCGATATCGCGATGGTTTTCCAGTCCTATGCGCTCTACCCCCATCTGACCGTCGAGGCGAATATGGGTTTTTCGCTGAAGCTGGCGAAAGCACCCAAAGCACAGACCAAGCAGCGTGTTCGAGAGGCCGCTGAAATTCTGGGGCTCGAGCATCTGCTCGACAGATATCCGAGAAATCTGTCCGGTGGCCAACGGCAACGCGTGGCGATGGGCCGTGCCATCGTCAGAAATCCGCAGGTCTTCCTGTTTGACGAACCATTGTCGAACCTGGACGCGAAGCTGCGTGTCCAGATGCGTTCGGAAATCAAGCAACTGCATCAGCGACTGAAGACAACGACCATTTACGTCACCCACGATCAGATCGAGGCCATGACGATGGCCGATCGGATTGTTGTGATGCGGGATGGCTTCGTCGAGCAGATAGGCTCGCCGCTCGATCTCTACGACCGGCCGGCAAACCTTTTCGTGGCGGGCTTCATCGGTTCGCCGGCGATGAACCTTATTCGAGGGCAGGTCAGCACGTCGGGACCGCTGGAGTTGATCACGGACGGCGGAGATAGATTACCGCTGCCCGAAGTAGCGTCATTGGACCGCGGCGCACGGCTCATTTACGGCATTCGCCCTGAGCATCTTACAATCGGACAAGGACCTGTTGCCGCTGAGGTCGTCCTCGTCGAGCCTACTGGTGCCGAGATCTGCAGGTCAGCGTCCAAGGCTGCCAGCAGCGGCGATGATCTCCGCCGCGGTCGGGAAGATGGAGAGGCTGTTCGGTCCGTCGAGCGCCTCGATTTGTGCCCAGCCGATGGTGCCGTTCGCATTGACCAGGAAGTGCCCGACGAGCTGGGTAGCGTGGTTCGCGAAGATCGCATTATCGGCTTCGTCAAGCTCGAAGCCGTCCTTGGCGTTGAGGACCGTGTTGGCTTCCATGGGGTGCAGCGGTTCCGGCAGCTCGCCAGTGGGGTTGATACGTGCCGCCTGAAACTGCGCCATCGTTGCACCATAGGGCCATTCGGGCTGCTCGCAGCTCCCTTCGGGCAGGAACTCGCCATGCGGCACACCGTAAGCCTGATGCGTGCGGCAGTCCGGGTCACACAGAAGCGTTATCGGCGTCGGCCGGTGGCGGAAATACAGGCGCGCACGTTCCACCGGCGTGTTGATAACAGCCACGGTCTCCACCCCGGCGGCACGCAGGGTCGGCTGTACGCTGGCAAGCTGTTCTAACTGGCGCCGGCAGAACGGACAGTGCAGCCCGCGAAAGAACCCGATCACGAACGGGCGACCGCTCAAGTCGGCGAAAGAGACCGTTCCCTCGAAGTTGGCCGTGGGTAGTGCGAATGCGKGGGCGGTTTCTCCTGGTTGCAGCGGGCGTTTCTGGTCTCCCATGGAATAATTCCTTTGTCGTATCGTCTAGGGGGACGACCGAAATTTAACTATAACACTTGTCGCAAGAAGGCCCAGCGTTGGATGTTGAGATCGCCGAACGTGGTTCGGCATGCCACTTGCCGCTCTGACCGGCGTCGAAGTGACCCTTTCATTGAACCGCCTGACGTCGTCGAGAGCTTGCCGGTATCGATCGCCGCTCCTATCTTATTTAGAACAGACTAATGGAGCAGCGAGATGGCGGAACTTGTGGCCGACACTCTATTCGACAAGACGATCGAAATCATTCCACCGGAAGACACAAAAGAACAGCCCGACAGTCGTGCTTGCCTTTGCTGCAAGCGCCGGCGGCGGTGGATGGACGATGACGGCTGCGGCATCTGTGAGGAATGCCTGGCCTCGTGATCGACGCAAGAAGGGCACAATGCGATGGTAGTCCGTAGCGCCGGACTTCTGATATATCGGCGCCTTTGCAAGGACATCGAAGTCCTTCTCGTCCATCCGGGCGGTCCTTTCTGGGCTAGGAAAGACGAGGCTGCCTGGTCGATCCCGAAGGGGTTGATCGAGCCTGGAGAAGATGAGCTCGCGGCGGCAATCAGGGAGACTGCCGAAGAGCTGGGTGTAGCGGTCGATGGCAGGTTCACCCCGTTGGGCGAATACGGGCA
The DNA here is from genome assembly GCF_056399245.1 of Rhizobium sp. 01N447_2. NCBI lineage: Bacteria > Pseudomonadati > Pseudomonadota > Alphaproteobacteria > Hyphomicrobiales > Rhizobiaceae > Rhizobium > Rhizobium sp. 01N447_2. The sequence continues at coordinate 45,068 of NZ_JBFTQY010000052.1, read as the reverse complement.
ACCTGGCGGAAAGATAGTTGTCGCGTGGTCGATCGAAGCTGATCCGGTACTGGACGTGAATGTGATACAGAGTTCCGAATTTCAAATGGAATGGCCGCCACGGTCCGGCCAAGTAAAAAGCTTTCCGGAGGTCGATCGCGCCGGGTGGTTTTCCCTAGCCGACGCAGCCATAAAGCTCTTGAAAGGCCAGCGACCAATACTTGCCGGTCTCCTGAAGCATCTGGAATGATCGGCCGAAGTTCGTTGAGCCGTCCCCATCTCGCTGCACTTATGCATGAGGTGCGCGGCAGCCATGAGTTGCTTCTGAAGACAGCAATCCTATCTGACAGTCACCGCCATGTGACTGAAATGGAGAAATTGGCGCAGCGATCCGCCTTGGGCACGCGCGAGGAGATAATCATGAACGGCATTTCCAAAACCCTGAACGACATGACGCTTATCGAACGCTCGAGCCTGCTCGACACCGTCGCCGACGCTTTGGAAGCAACGGCCGAGGAAGCAGAAGGTGAGGGCGATACCCGCTTCGTCGCCAACTCCATCTGCGTCGCAAATACGATTCGCGGACTATCCGGCGATCTCACGCCGCGCGATCTGCAGGCGGCCGAGTTGCTGCTTGAGCAGGGCATCATGCTCGTCCACCAGTTCTCGAACAGGACGAAGCCAAGGGAAGTGATCCACTAAAGCGCGCCGCAATCTTCCGAATTCGCTCCTCGCACTTTAGGTCTTCATTTCCAACACATGTCATTATCGCAAGACGGCTGCGCAGTTTGTGCGGCATGCTTCAGCTTGGCAGTCGTCCTTTCCGCGTGAAAGCGTTTTCAGTCTTGCGAATTGACGCCAGTGGGCAAGGGCGGTCCGGCAAGCAATTCGCTCCGTCAGTGTGGACGGTGACTGATGGATTGAGATAAAGCCGTTATTCGCGTCACGGATAATGGATGCTGCCGGCCCTTAGTGGGACGCGGTCTACGGCGCGGCAAACGCTGGGCGCCCGGAGATTGGCAAACACGCCAGGAAGGCTCTTGTTTCTCATGGATTGCCGGTTCAACGCGCAGCTGTATCGAATGGCCGATATAGCAGGGTTTGCGTTTGTTCGATCGGGAGAAGCGTGATGCAGCCCGGTCGCACAGGCCTTGCCGTATGCATGATGGTGGCCGCCGCCTTTTTAAATAGTCTCGACGCAGTCATCGTACGTTTGCTGGCTGGCGACGTGCATCCATTGATGATCGGCTTTTTCCGGTCGTTTTTCGGACTTCTTGTCGTCACGCCCTGGATCGTGTCACGGGTCGACCTGAAAGCCTCACCCTATCGTGTTCTGCATGTCCTGCGTGCGGGGCTTAAGCTTGCCTCATTGGTTGCTTTGTTCGTCGCCTTTGCACACGCGCCACTCGCCGATGCCACGGCGATCAATTTCACCATGCCCATGTTTCTCGTTCTCGGTGCGTGGCTTGTGCTCAAGGAACGTGTCGGCCTGTCCAGCGTAATTGGCATTGTCGCGGGCTTCGTCGGCGTCATGATCATCATTCGCCCCGGAGCGTCCGGTTTCGATCAGTGGCTGCTTTTTGCACTGGCAGGGGCGGTCCTGACGGCGGCCAGCCAATTGATGCTGCGGCKGATGGCATTGAGGGATAGTGCCGACCGGCTGGTTGCATGGAATCTGATAACGACGGTGCCGCTTGGCGTGATCGTCATGCTGCCGGTCTGGTCAATGCCGACCTGGAGCCAACTTGGGCTGCTTGCTGTGCAAGGAGCCCTCGGCGCACTCAACATGACGCTGATCACACGTGCCTTCGGTATGGCGCCTGCGAGCGTTCTGGCGCCGCTCGATTTTCTCCGGCTGCCTGTGGTGGCCCTCATGGCCCTCTCATTTTTCTCGGAAGTTCCTGCTGCACAAATGTGGATCGGTGCGGCGATCATCATTGGCGCAGCCATTATTGGAACCCGCGGCATGACATGGCGACACAAGCCACCCGTCGATAAACCTTGATCATTTTCGGGGTTCACAAAAATTTTAGATACACTAATATTTCAGTTATAGCGACTGGTCGTCGCGCTATGCCTGCTRCCGGAGGGGTATGACAGGCGGCTGCGGCACGAGCGAAGACGAAACCGGACATCAGGGCCCGTAAGGGTTTCACGCGGGAGGAGTGGCATGAAGAGTTTCATCGGTAAACGCGCGATCGCCAGTGGCGTGTCGCTCGTGGTGCTTATCGTCATCGTGTTCTTCCTCTCCCGACTGACGGGCGATCCGACCGACCTCTATCTGCCGATTGATGCGACCACGGAAATGCGCCAGCAATTCCGTGAGATGAACGGTTTCAACGATCCGCTGATCATGCAGTTCGGCCGTTATGTCTCGGATCTTGCCCAAGGCAATTTCGGTCAGTCACTGCGACAGGCCCGTCCTGCCATGGATGTCGTGCTGGAGGCATTCGTCTGGACCTTCTGGCTGGCTGTCATCACCATGGTGCTGGTCACGATCGCCGCGATCGTCATCGGTTCGCTCGCGGCGTTTCGCGTCGGCGGCGTCTTCGACCGGCTTGCCACCTTCTTCTCGCTGATCGGCGCTGCGGCGCCGGATTTCTGGCTGGCCATCGTGGCAATCGTCATTTTCGCCGTCAAACTGCATGTCCTGCCGACATCGGGAACGGGAACGTTCTGGCACTGGATCCTGCCGGTCAGCGTGCTGTTCATCCGGCCCTTCGGCCTGATCCTGCAGGTGGTCCGCGGCTCGATGATCAGTGTTCTCTCTTCCGCCTATGTGAAGACGGCCCGCGCCAAGGGGGTCGGCTCGAACTCAATCATCTTCATTCATGGACTGCGCAGTGCCATGCTGCCGGTCATCACCGTCATCGGCGACCAGGCTGCCGCCATCTTGAACGGTGCGGTTGTCGTCGAGACGGTGTTTGGCTTTCCGGGCATCGGCAAGCTGATGATCGATTCCATCCTGCTTCGCGATTTTGCCGTCGTACTGGCCGTCATCATGGTCTCGGCGCTGGCGATCTTCATCATGAACCTGTTGATCGACCTCGCTTATGCGCTGCTCGATCCGCGTATCCGGTATTGAGCGATGACGATGACCGACACACAAATCCTCGCCGAGAAAAAACCGAGCGGCCCGACCGGGCGTTGGCTGACGATGCTGTGGGCGGACAAGCTCGCTTTCTTCGCGGCTCTGTTCTTGTTGATCGTTCTTCTCTGTGCGCTGTTTGGCCCGTTCCTGMTGGAGGGCATAGCCACCAAGCAGAACCTGCGGGGCCGAAATGCGCCACCGTTCGATATCACCCGCGGATTGCTTTATGTCCTCGGCGCCGATGCGCTGGGCAGGCCGCTTCTTGCCCGCGTCGTCGTGGCGGCGCAAAACACCATCCTGGTCGCCGCGGCAGCCGTGTTCGCATCATCTTTCGTCGGTACGGCGCTCGGTCTGGTCGCAGGTTACAGCCGCTCTTCCGCAGCTCAATGGATCATGCGCCTTGGCGATGTCATCATGTCCTTTCCGTCGCTGCTTCTGGCGGTGATCGTGCTCTACATGCTCGAACCCTCGGTCACCAATATCGTCCTCGTCCTGGCGATCACCCGCATTCCCATCTATCTGCGCACCACACGTGCCGAAGTGCTGGAAGTGCGCGAGCGGATGTTCGTGCAGGCGGCGAAGGTCATGGGAGCATCGTATTGGCGCATTGTCTTCCATCATATCCTGCCAGTGATCTTCCCCACGCTGGTGACCATCGCGACGCTGGATTTCGCCTTCGTCATGCTGGCGGAATCCTCGCTGTCGTTCCTTGGCATCGGCATTCAGGCGCCGGAGATCACCTGGGGTCTCATGGTTGCACAAGGACGACCCTATCTCACCAATGCCTGGTGGCTTTCCTTCTGGCCGGGCCTTGCAATCATTCTGACGACGCTGTCGCTGAACCTTCTGTCGAATTGGCTGCGCATCGCGCTCGATCCGACACAACGCTGGCGCCTTGAAATGAGGGGCAGGAAAAATGGCTGAACATCTTTTGGAAGTGCGTGACCTCTCGGTCGAGTTCCACACCGCCAGCGGGACCCTCAAGGCGGTGCAGGATGTCAGCTGGCATCTCGATCGCGGCGAGACACTGGCGATCCTCGGGGAAAGCGGTTCGGGCAAGTCCGTGTCGGCCTCGGCGATCATGAACCTGATCGACATGCCACCCGGCAAGATCACCAGCGGTACCATTCTCCTCAATGGGCGCGACATGCTGAAAATGACGCCCGAGGAGCGGCGCTCGATCAACGGCGCCAAGATCGCCATGATCTTTCAGGACCCGCTCGCCCATCTCAATCCGGTCTATCCGGTCGGCTGGCAAATCACCGAAATGATGACGACGCATGGTCAGTCGGCGGAGCGTGCCGGTGCGAGGGCGCTCGAATTGATCGGCCGTGTCGGCATAACCGATCCGCAGGCGGCGATGCGAAAATATCCGTTCCAGTTCTCCGGCGGACAGCGGCAGCGACTGATGATCGCCATGGCGATCGCCTGCAAGCCCGATATCCTGATTGCCGATGAACCCACCACCGCTCTTGATGTTACGGTGCAGGCGCAGGTGCTCGAACTTCTGCAGGAGCTGCAGCAGGAAACCGGAATGGGCCTGTTGCTGATCACCCACGATTTGGGCGTCGTTGCCGAGATCGCCGACCGGGTCGTGGTGATGAATTCCGGCTGCGTCGTCGAAACCGGCAATGCGGCCGAAGTCTATCGCAACCCGCAGAACGCCTATACCAAGAAGCTGATAGCCGCCGCACCCGGGAAGGGCGCGATGGCGCAGGAGCGTGACCGGCAGGGCGAACCGCTGCTGCGCGCCATCGGCTTGAAGAAGAGTTTTGGCGCATTCCAGGCGCTGAAGGGCGTGGACTTCGTCATCATGCCCGGCGAAACCGTTGCCGTTGTCGGCGAGAGCGGTTCCGGTAAGTCAACCCTTGCCCGGGCAATCGTTCGGCTCGATGATCCGCAGGAGGGACAGGTTCTCTACCGCGGCAACGATCTGCTTGCGATGACCCCGAGGGAAATATTCGGACTGCGTCGCGATTTGCAGATGGTCTTTCAGGACCCGACCCAGTCACTGAACCCGCGGATGAGCGTGTTCCGGTTGATTTCCGAGGCCTGGGTCATTCACCCGGATATCCTGCCGAAAGCGAGATGGAAGGAGAGAGTGGCCGAGTTGCTGGTCAAGGTTGGCCTGAAACCGGATATGGCCGACAGGTATCCACATCAGTTTTCCGGCGGCCAGCGCCAGCGCATCGCGATCGCCCGGGCGCTCGCGATGGAGCCGAAACTGATCATCTGCGACGAGGCGGTTTCAGCGCTCGACGTATCGATCCAGGCACAGGTGATTGCCTTGCTTGAGGGCCTGCGTCGCGAATTCGGCCTGTCCTACCTATTCATTGCACACGACCTGCCGGTGGTTCGCGATTTCGCCGATCGTGTCATCGTCATGAAGGCCGGCGAGATTGTCGAGGAGGGTCCGGTGGAACAGATCTTCAACGCACCCTCCCACCCCTACACGCAGGCGCTTCTTGCCGCGAGCCTCGATCCCGATCCGGAGGTCCAAGCCACCCGACGCGCTGCCCGCCACATACAGGAAGGACTCGTTTCCGCATGAAGCCCGATGTCATCGTCGCCTATCCGCTCCGGCCCCGTCAGATGGCGATGCTGGAGGAGACCTACACGCTGCACCGGCTGGATCTTGTCAAAGGCGAAGAGCGGGATGCTCTCCTGCGGAAAGCCGGCCCGATCTCTTCCGCGCTGGTCTGTAACGGCCATGTGACGATTGACGAAGCCCTGCTTTCGAAATTGCCGGCATTAAAGCTTGCCGCCTGTTCTTCGGCTGGCTACGACCAGATGGATGTCGAAGCGATGACACGGCGCGGCATCAAGCTCACCAACACATCCGAGGTGCTGTGCGACGACGTTGCCGACATGGCATTGCTTCTGATGCTGGCGGCACGCCGGCGCCTGCCGGAAGGCGACCGCTATGTGCGCTCCGGCGACTGGGCGCGGAAGGGCATGATGCCGTTGACGACATCGACCTCGGGCAAGAAGGCCGGGATCGTCGGCCTCGGCCGCATAGGGATGGCGATTGCCAAGCGATGCGAAGCTGTCGGGCTGACGGTCGGCTATTATGGGCGGATGAAGAAAGCCGGCAACGATTTTGCCTATTTCGACGCGCCGCTAAAACTGGCGGACTGGGCCGATATCCTGATCGTCGCGACGCCGGGCGGGGCCTCGACCGAAGGATTGATTTCGGCGGACGTGCTGAATGCGCTCGGACCGACGGGCAGCTTCATCAACATTGCCCGGGGCACCGTGGTCGACGAGCCGGCCTTGATTAAGGCCTTGCAGGAAAGGCGGATCGCGTCGGCCGGCATCGATGTCTACCTCGACGAACCCAATCCCGATCCGCGCTTCGCAGCGCTCGACAACGTTGTGCTCTATCCCCATCATGCCAGCGGGACCGAGGAAACGCGCGACAGGATGGCGCAATTGACGGTCGACAACCTTGCCGCCTTCTTCGCAGGCAGGCCGCTGCTGACGCCGGTCAATTGACTCCGGCAAACCCGCGGCGCTGCAGATCAGACGAAATAATCCGGGAACTCCTTCCTGAGGTCTTCCACTTTTGCGACGGTTTGGCTGAGATGCTCACGGATCGCGTCGACTGCACCCTGTTCGTTGCGAGCGGCAATCGCATCGATGATGGCGTGGTGCCCATCGAGAATGCTGACGATCTTGCCCTTCTCGGGCAGATGCAGGCGACGAATACGCTCGAGATGGCCGGACCGCTCGCGGATCAGCTGGTGGAGGCTGCTACGCTTGGCGCCTGCGAACAATGTCTGGTGAAAGAGCTCGTCGAGCTCCTGGAAGATCGCAATCTGATCGGCGTCGTCGGCAACTGCCGCCTGCATCTTGATGATCGACCGGGCGCGGGTGATGACGCTGGGATCCGGGTCCGGATCTGTTGCGAGGCGGCGGCAGACTTCCGTTTCCAGTGCCACGCGAAGGAAATGCGCCTCGTAAATTTGCAGAACGTCGATCCTGGTCACCACAGTGCGGGACTGCGGGTAAATGCGAACCAGACCCTCCTGCTTGAGAAGTTGCAATGCGTCACGGATGGGAGTCTGGCTGACTTCATAAGTCTCGGTGAGCTCGGTGCGCGACAGCGTGGTGTCCGGCGGCAGCTGAATGGTGATGATGCGCTTTCGCAGATCATCATAGACCCGCTGGACCGTACTGCCGGCAACGACCGGAAAGCCGGGCGCGGTCAGGCCGAATGTGGAGGCGAATTGGGAATTCATGTGAGGCATCCTTTTCAGTCCCATTCATAGCTTTGCACGACCTAATGCACAAGAACGCAAACTTTCCATTGATATATATGTCAAACTAAAATATCAGTTGCCAAGGCTGAGATAAACAAGCGAAAAGGTGGGAGAAAGCCGTGACCGCGAGGAAAACCTACGAGCAATTGCGGTCCGCCCGATGGATGCTGCCGGATGATCAGCGCTCGTTCGGCCACCGGTCGCGGACCATGCAGATGGGTTACGCGCCGGAGGATTGGCAGGGAAAGCCGATCATTGCTGTCATCAACACCTGGTCCGATGCCCAGCCGTGCCACATGCATTTCCGTGAACGCGCTGAATGGGTGAAGCGGGGAATTCTTCAGTCGGGCGGGTTCCCCATGGAGCTGCCCGCTCTTTCTCTTTCCGAAAACTTCGTCAAGCCGACCACGATGCTCTATCGCAATATGCTGGCGATGGAGACCGAGGAACTGCTGCGGAGCCATCCTGTTGATGGCGCCGTTCTGATGGGTGGCTGCGACAAGACGACACCAGGCCTTGTCATGGGCGCGGTCAGCATGGGCATTCCCTTCATTTATCTGCCCGCCGGCCCGATGCTGCGCGGCAACTATGCCGGCAAGACGCTGGGCTCCGGTACCGACGGCTTCAAATACTGGGATGAGCGCCGCGCCGGCACGATCACCCACGAGGAGTGGCAGGGCATCGAAGGCGGAATCGCCCGCAGCTATGGCCATTGCATGACCATGGGCACGGCGTCGACGATGACGGCGATCGCAGAGGCCATGGGGTTGACGCTGCCGGGCGCATCCTCGATTCCGGCAGCCGACGCCAACCACCAGCGCATGTCAGCGGCCTGCGGCCGCCGCATCGTCGATATGGTGTGGGAGGATCTGACGCCGGACCAGATCATCACTCCTGCGGCCGTCGACAACGCGGTCACGGTCGCCATGGCGACCGGCTGCTCCACCAATGCGATCATTCACCTGATCGCCATGGCGCGGCGCGCCGGCGTCCCGCTGGAGCTTGATGATCTCGATCGCATCGGTCGCACGACGCCGGTTCTCGCCAACATCCGGCCTTCCGGTTCGACCTACCTGATGGAGGATTTCTTTTATGCGGGTGGCCTGCGCGCCCTGATGAAGCAGCTCGGGGACAAGCTGGATCCCACCGCGATCACCGTGACGGGCAAACCCTTGGTGGATGGCCTCGACCAGGTGAAGATCTACAATGACGACGTTATCCGGCCATTGTCGAACCCGGTCTATCACGAAGGTTCGCTGGCCGTGCTCAAGGGGAACCTGTGTCCCGACGGCGCGGTCATCAAACCAGCGGCCTGCGACCCGAAATTCCACCGCCATTGCGGCCCGGCGCTGGTCGCCGACAGCTATGCGGAGATGAAGAAGATCATCGATGATCCCGACTACCCGCTGACGCCGGAGACGGTTCTCGTGCTCCGCAATGCCGGCCCCCAGGGCGGACCGGGCATGCCGGAATGGGGCATGATCCCGATGCCGAAGGCGCTGTTGAAGCTCGGCCTGCGCGACATGGTGCGCATCTCGGATGCCCGCATGTCCGGAACCAGTTTCGGCGCCTGCGTGCTGCATGTCGCACCGGAATCTTATGTTGGCGGGCCTCTGGCGCTGCTGAGAACGGGGGACATGGTCGAGCTCGATATTCCGGCACGCAGCCTCAATATGCTGGTTTCCGAAGAAGAGATCACAGCGCGGCGGGCCGCCTGGGTGGCGCCGACGCGGCATTACGAGCGCGGTTACGGCTTCATGTTCTCCAGCCATATCGAGCAGGCCGACAAAGGCTGCGACTTTGATTTCCTGACGACGGAATTCGGTGGCAAGACGCCGGAACCGGCCATCAACTGAGGCACCACGATGTTTGATCCCAATCGACGCACGATCCCGGAACAGCCTCCCAAGGCTGGCTTCGCTGCCGGTCCGTCCAAGCTGGACGCCATCCGATCGGTCACCCTGTCGCTCGTCTACCTGCCGTTGGCGCGGCCGATCAGCGATGCCAAGGTGTTGACGGGCCGACAGAAGCCGCTGACGAAGGTGGCCTTTCTGTTTTGCGAGATCGTCTCCGAGGCTGGCCATAGTGGGCTCGGTTTCAGTTACTCGAAGCGGGCAGGCGGACCTGCCCTTTATGCACATGCCTGCGAGCTTGCCGACGACCTGATCGGCGAAGATCCCAACGATACCGCGCGCATCTGGGACAAGCTCTGCTGGGCCGGGGCCTCGGTCGGCCGCTCCGGCATTGCGACCCAGGCAATCGCCGCCATCGACATCTGCCTCTGGGACCTGAAGGCGAAACGCGCCGGCCTGCCGCTTGCAAAACTGCTTGGCGCCCATCGCGACAGTGTCGCCTGCTACAACACCTCCGGTGGCTTCCTGTCATCGAGCGTCGAGGAAATCCGCGATGCCATCGACCACTCGATCGCCTCCGGCATCGGCGGCATCAAGATCAAGGTCGGACAGCCGGACCCGATGATCGACCTTCGCCGGCTTGATGCCGTGACCAGCCATATCGATGGCCGTGTTCCGCTGATGGTCGATGCAAACCAGCAATGGGACCGCACGACGGCGTTGCGCTTCGGCCGGCTGGTCGAACCGCTCAACCTCGAATGGATCGAAGAGCCGCTCGATGCCTATGATGCCGAGGGCCATGCGGCACTGGCACGCGAACTCGCCACGCCGATCGCCACCGGCGAAATGCTGGCCAGCGCCGACGAGCACATGGCGCTGATCCGGGCCGATGCGGTCGACTTCATTCAGCCGGATGCGCCGCGGGTCGGCGGCATCACGCCCTTTCTGCGCATCTGCACGCACGCCGAGGCGAAACGCATGCGCCTGGCGCCACATTTCGCCATGGAAATCCATCTGCACCTGGCAGCCGCCTATGCGCATGAGCCATGGGTAGAGCATTTCGATTGGCTGGCGCCGCTGTTCAACGAACAACTCGAGATCAAGGACGGCCGAATGATCGTGCCGGCCCGTCCGGGGCTTGGTTGCAGCCTGACGGGCAAAGCCCGTGACTGGACCGTGGAAACGTGCAGCTTCGGCGTCTGAATTGGAACGAGGAGAAGGAAATATGAACCCCGCAACCCGTGAAAAGCTGATGGGCGTCTCCGTCGCGACGCTCTGTTCGGCACTGTTCAAGCGCGGCCTGAGAAACCAGACGGTCCAGGATGTTCGGCCGGTGCAGCCGAAGGGCCGCAATATGGTGGGACCGGCCTTCACGCTGCGTTACATGCCGGCGCGCGAGGACCGCAATGCGATGAACGTCTTTCGGAACCCGAAACATCCGCAACGGCTTGCCATCGAGACTTGCCCGGAAGGCTCTGTTCTGGTGATGGACAGCCGCAAGGATCCGCGCGCGGCCTCTGCCGGCGACATCCTGATTACCCGCCTGATGATGCGCGGCGGCGCCGGCGTCGTCACCGATGGCGGCTTCCGGGACGCCATGACGATCGGTGGTCTCGATATTCCCGCCTATCACAATCGTCCCTCCAGCCCGACGAACCTGACGCTCCACGAGGCAATCGACATCAATGTGCCGATAGGCTGTGGCGATGTGGCGGTCTTCCCGGGCGACGTCCTTGTGGGCGACGATGACAGYGTGATCGTCATCCCTGCCGAGATCGCCGACGAGATCGCCGATGAAGCGGTAGAGATGACCGCTTACGAGGATTTCGTCACCGAGCGCGTCAAGCAAGGTCACACGATCATTGGCCTCTACCCGGCCACCGACGAAAGCAATCTGACGCTCTTTGCCGAATGGCGGGAGGTGAATGGCCGCTAGAGCATGATGCCGAAAAGTGTAAGCGGTTTTCGGACGACATGATGCTCTCACTATATAATTTATAACAGGATTCAGATTTTAGGCCGACCTGGCCTAAAATCATCCTGTTCTAAGGCGGCGCACCTTAGACAACACTTCACGCATCAGGACGGAGCGAGGCTCCGCCAAGGAGAATAACAATGAGCTGGACCCCTTCAGGCAGGCATTTCATCGCTGGCGAGTGGATCGCCGGAACGACGACATTTCGGTCCGAGCCGGCGCATGGGCAGGCACATGACTTTGCCGTCGGCACAACGGAACTCGTCGACCGCGCCTGCCGCGCCGCCGAAGCTGCTTTTGCAGCATTTTCGGCAACGACACGCGAGGAGCGGGCCATTTTCCTTGAGGCAATCGCCGAGGAGATCGACAAGCGCGGCGAGGCCGTCACCCTCATCGGAACGCAGGAAACCGGGCTTCCGGAGGGCCGGCTGAACGGCGAACGCGCTCGCACCACCGGCCAGCTCAGATTGTTTGCCGACCATATCCGCAAGGGGGCGCATCTCGACGCCCGCGTCGATGCGGCGCAACCCGATCGGCAACCGGCGCCGCGGCCCGAGATCCGTCTGGTCCAACGGCCGATCGGCCCCGTCGCCGTCTTCGGCGCCTCGAATTTTCCGCTGGCATTCTCGACGGCCGGCGGCGATACGGCAGCAGCACTTGCCGCGGGCTGCCCGGTCGTGGTGAAGGGACATTCAGCCCATCCCGGCACAGGTGAGATCATTGCCGAGGCGATCGCAGCCGCTATCGAGCGCACTGGAATGCCGGCCGGCGTCTTCAGCCTGATCCAGGGGGGGCGCCGTGATGTCGGAACGGCGCTGGTGACGCATCCGGCCATCAAAGCCGTTGGCTTTACCGGCTCGCTTGCCGGCGGTCGTGTGCTCTTCGACCTTTGCGCCCAGCGCCCTGAGCCGATCCCCTTTTTCGGGGAACTCGGCAGCGTTAATCCGATGTTCCTGCTGCCGGCCGCTACCGCCGCGAGGGCAGAGGCAATCGGTTCCGGCTGGGCCGGTTCACTGACGCTTGGTGCCGGCCAGTTCTGCACCAACCCCGGTATCGCCGTCGTCGTCGACGGGCCGGAGGCGGACAGGTTCACCAGTGCTGCCAAGTCGGCTCTTGAGAAGGTGGCGCCGCAGACCATGCTGACCAAAGGCATCGCAACGGCCTATCACGAAGGTGTCGACCGGATGCGGGCAAGCAATGCCGTCGCGCCGGTTCTCGCTGCAGAGAGTGCCGGCCGCGACGCAGCGCCGAGCCTGTTCGAGACCAACGGCGCGGCCTGGCTTGCCGATCACTCGCTCAGCGAGGAGGTGTTCGGGCCTCTCGGCCTCGTCGTACGCGTCGGCTCGCCTAAAGAGATGGTCGCCCTTGCCGAAAGCTTTCAAGGACAGCTGACCGCGACGATCCATATGGACGACGCCGATCTTGGCCTTGCCCGCGACCTGCTGCCGATCCTCGAAAGGAAGGCGGGCAGATTGCTGGTCAATGGCTTCCCAACCKGCGTCGAGGTTGTCGATTCCATGGTGCATGGCGGACCCTACCCGGCCTCGACCAATTTCGGCGCGACCAGCGTCGGGACCATGTCGATCCGCAGGTTTCTGCGCCCCGTCGCCTATCAGAATTTCCCCGCCGACCTGCTGCCGCAAGACCTGCGCAGCTGAAATCGAGGAGTGCCAAATTGATCGCCCCGACGGAACTTCGCGAGATCATTCGCAACGGCCTGCTGTCCTTTCCCGTCACTCCTTTCGATGCCGATGACCGGTTTGCCGCCAAGCCGTTTTCAGCGCATCTGGAATGGCTGTCATCCTATCCCGTTGCCGGCCTGATCGTTGCCGGCGGCACCGGTGAGCTGTTCTCGCTGACACCGGGTGAGGTGGTTGAGGTGGTAAAGGCCGCCCGCGCCGTATCCGGCGATGCGCCTGTTATTGCCGGATGCGGCTACGGCACGCGGATTGCCTGCGACATGGCGCGCGAGATCGAGGCGGCAGGTGGCGACGGCATTCTGCTGCTGCCGCATTACCTGACCGAGGCGCCGGCAGATGGCATTGCCGCGCGTGTACGGGCCGTCTGCAAGGCCACCAATATGGGCGTTATCGTTTATAATCGTGGCCAGGCGCGGGTTTCGGCCGAGCAGCTTGCTCAGCTTGCCGACGAATGCCCAAATCTGATCGGCTTCAAGGACGGTACCGGTGATATCGATACGGTGCGCCGCGTCACGATCGCGCTCGGGGACCGGCTTTCCTATATTGGTGGCATGCCGACGCATGAACTGTTTGCCCAGGCCTATCGCGGCGCCGGCATGCCGACCTATTCCTCGGCGGTCTTCAATTTCGTGCCCGAAACGGCACTGAAGTTCCACAAGGCATTCCTCGCCGGTGACGACGGGGCCTGTGAACAGATGCTGCGCGATTTCTACTATCCCTTTGCCCGTATTCGCGATCGCAAGGCCGGTTATGCGGTTTCCGCCGTCAAGGCAGGCGTGCGTTTGCGCGGCTTTGAGGCGGGACCGGTGCGGGCTCCGCTGACGGATCTCACCGACGAGGAAGTCGAGATGATGCGCGAACTGATTGCTTCGGTAAGGTAAAAATTCGCGTCCTAGCCAAGGTTGAAGGCTCCGCGCTTCGGAGCGCCAAGGTTGAATGCCAGCGTAGGCTAGTATATTAGTGCACTTGTGCTTTAGAGAACTACTGAGGAGATAGATGCCGGAGCACCGGAAACGGGACGCAGTTCACTGTGAGGAGCGCCAAAGGCGCATGGGAGGAGAACGAAATGAAATTGCATTTGTTAGCTGCCTGCTTTTCAACCACGGTGCTTGCGCTGAGCGCCGGCTCGGCTCACGCTGAGGATGCCAAGAGCAACGTCAGCGTTGTGCTTGCCGAAACCGTCGATGTCGTCGAGCCCTGTATGGCAGCGCGCCAGGACGTCGGCCGGGTCATTTCTGAAAACGTCAACGAGATGCTGGTGGAATTCGACTACGTCAATGGCGGCCTCAAACCCCGCCTGGCGACGGAATGGTCGAAGATCGACGACGACACCTGGGAGTTCAAGCTGCGCCCGAATGTCAAATGGCACGATGGCAAACCGTTCACCGCTAAAGATGTCCAGTTCACCATCGAGCGCAACAAGAACAAGAAGCTCAGCTGTGAGACCGGCGGCAAATATTTCGGCGGCACGGAGTTCAGCTTCGAGACGCCGGATGCCAACACGATCCGGATTACGACAAAGCCGGCGCAACCGATTCTTCCGCTTCTGATGTCGGTGATGGCTGTGGAACCGGCCGATGCGACGCCAGCAAACGAATTCACCCGCAAGCCGATTGGCACCGGCCCCTATACGTTCGACAAATGGGATATCGGCCAGTCGATCGTGCTGAAGCGTAACCCGGAATATTGGGGGGAAAAGCCGCAGGTGGAACAGGCGACCTATCTGTTCCGCTCCGACAGCGCCGTTGCTGCCGCCATGGTCGATGCCGGCGAAGCCGATATCGTTCCGGCCGTCTCCGTGCAGGATGCCACCAACAAGGAAACCGATTTCGCCTATCCCAATTCCGAAACGACATCGCTGCGCATCGATACGCGCGCAGCACCGCTTAATGATCGGCGCATCCGCGAAGCGATGAACCTCGCCATCGATCGTCAGGCAATGCTCGGAACGCTGTTCCCCGAACAGGCGAAGATCGCAACACAGCTCGTCGTGCCCACAACGATCGGCTACAATGCCGATATCCCCGCCTGGCCCTATGATCCCGAAAAAGCAAAGGAACTGGTGGCAGCAGCGAAAGCTGACGGCGTCCCGGTCGATCGCGAAATCCGCATCATCGGTCGCAACGGGCAATATCCCAACGCCACCGAAGCGATGGAAGCGATCATGGCGATGCTTCAGGACGTCGGCTTGAACGTAAAGCTCGACATGTATGACGTTTCCGTGTGGAACGGCTACTTCGTTGCACCCTTTGTCGCCGATTCCGGTCCGACGCTGACCCAGTCGCAGCACGACAATGCCACCGGCGATCCCGTCTTCACCGCATTCGTGAAATACGCGACCGACGGCTCGCACTCCATGGTTCGCGATCCCGCCGTCGACGCGCTGATCGCCAAGGCGACGTCTGCCACCGGCGACGAGCGCACAAAACTCTGGAAGGAGCTTTTCGCCAAGGTGAACACCGAAATCATCGCCGACATCCCGATGTTTCACATGGTCGGTTTCACCCGCGTCTCGCCGCGTCTCGACTTCAAGCCGACGATCGCGACGAATTCCGAACTGCAGCTGTCGCAGATCCGCTTCAAGTAAGCCGGTATGCCGCACTTAACCACGGGCCGCCGCGAACAGCGGCCCGTGCTTTCCATGACGTGAGGGAGAAATGCCGATGCCCCTGATTGACCGCATTGCCCTGACTCAATTCGCAAAGCAGATATTGACCCGCGCCGGCATGGAGGCCGACAAGGCCGAAACGACTGCCACCGTCCTGGTGGAAGGCGACATGATCGGCCACGATACCCATGGCGTCAGTCTTTTGAACTGGTATGTCGAGGCGTTGGAAGACGGCTCGCTGGCAAAGTCCGGCAGCTATGAGGTCGTCAATGACCGCGGCGCAGCCTTTGTTTGGGACGGCAAATCCCTGCCGGGCGCATGGCTGCTGACGAAGGCGATCGAGCAGGCCTGCGAACGGGTCGGCGATCATGGCGTCGTCACCGCCGCGATCCGCAACTGCCACCATACCTGCGCGCTTTCAGCCTTCATGCGGCAGGTGACCGAACGGGGCCTCATCGTACAGCTGTCGGTCTCGCATCCCGCGGCGAGCCGCGTTGCGCCCTATGGCGGCACGAAGCCGCTTCTGACGCCCAACCCGATGGCGGCCGGATTCCCGACATCTCAGGATCCGATCCTGATCGACGTCTCGGCCTCGATCACCACCACGACCATGACGCAAAACCTGGCGAAGGCCGGCAAGAAATTTCCTGAGGCCTGGGCTTTCACCGCCGCAGGCGAGCCGACCGATGATCCGCGCGAGGTGACCGAACGTGGTGGGACGATGATGCCTCTCGGCGGCCAGTTGAAGGGGCACAAGGGCTTTGGGCTCGGGCTGATCGTCGAATTGCTGGGGCAGGGGCTTTCCGGCAAGGGACGGGCGAACGCGCCGTCCGGCATCTTTTCGCAAAGCGCTTTCCTTCAGATCATCGACCCCGCCTTTTTCGCCGGGCTGGATGCCTTTACAATGCAGTCTGACTTTCTCGCCTCTGCATGCCGGAGCAATCCTCCCGCGCCTTGGAACAATGGCCCCGTCCGCATGCCGGGTGATAGCGCAGCGCGAAGGCGCCGCTCGGCGTTGGAAGAGGGCGTGCCGGTCGGCGACGTGGCTTGGGCGAAGCTCTGTAAACATGCCGAGATCGCAGGATTGCCAGTTCCAGACGTCGCTGCGTGAGGCGCTAGCCCCGCTTTCATAAGCGCGCTTTTCCCCCGAAGCTCGCCAGACAAACGCCCTGATGGAACTTCCAGCTGCCAGCCGGCATTTCGCTGTCGGGGCTGCTTTCGGGAACGACCATGGCCAGTGATAAACTATCGACCTATCGGTCGAAGCGCGACTTTCAAAAGACGGCGGAGCCGAGCGGCGATACGCAGCTCGCCCGTAGCAATCGCCGTCGCTTCGTCATCCAGAAACATGATGCCACCCGGCTGCACTACGACATGCGGCTCGAGCTCGATGGCGTCTTTAAATCCTGGGCTGTCACGAAAGGCCCATCCCTCGACCCGCACGACAAGCGGCTGGCAGTTGAGGTCGAGGATCATCCGCTCGATTATGGCGATTTCGAAGGCACCATTCCGAAAGGTCAGTACGGCGGCGGCACGGTCATGCTCTGGGATCGGGGCTATTGGGAACCGGAAGGAAATAAGAGCCCGGAGCAGGCGCTGGCAAAAGGTGACTTCAAGTTTACGCTGGAAGGCAAGCGCCTGCACGGCGGCTTCGTGCTGGTGCGCATGCGCAATGATCGCAACGGCGGCAAGCGGACAAATTGGCTGCTGATCAAACACCACGATGAGTTCTCTGTCGAAAACAATGGTGAAGCGATCCTGGAGGAGAATGACACCTCGGTTGCCTCCGGCCGTACCATGGAGATGATTGCCGCCGGCAAGGGCCGAAAGCCCAAGCCTTTCATGGTCGAGGGCGGCGATGTTCAGGCTGATGCGGTCTGGGATAGCAACCGCGGACTGGCTGCCGAAGAGCGAAAAGAGGACGCCAGAGCCGGCCGGAAATCGAAACCGGCCACCACGGTCGATCTGCCGGATTTCATTGCGCCGCAGCTCTGCCAGACCCTGGAGCGTCCGCCCGCCGGCACAGGTTGGATTCACGAGATCAAGTTCGACGGCTACCGGATCCAGTTGCGTGCGCTGGATGGCGAGGCGACGCTGAAGACGAGGAAGGGACTCGACTGGACGGGCAAATATCCCGAGATCGCCGAGGCGGCATCGACACTGCCCGATGCGATCATCGATGGCGAGATCTGCGCCCTCGGCGACAATGGCGCACCGGATTTCGCAGCCCTGCAGGCGGCCCTTTCGGAAGGCAAGACCGGCGAGCTCGTCTATTTCGCATTTGATCTACTCTATGAGGGAGGCGAGGATTTGCGATCTTTGCCGCTCGTCGAGCGCAAGGCGCGGCTTGAAAGCCTACTGTCCGACGCCGGCAATGATCTGCGCATCCGTTTCGTCGAGCATTTCGACACCGGCGGTGATGCAGTTCTCCGGTCTGCCTGCAAGCTCTCACTGGAAGGCATCGTCTCCAAACAGGCGGACGCACCTTATCAATCCGGCCGCACCGAAAGCTGGGCGAAGTCGAAATGCCGCGCCGGCCATGAGGTGGTGATCGGCGCCTATGCCAAGACCAACGGGAAATTCCGATCCCTGTTGGTCGGGGTCTACCGCGGCGATCATTTCGTCTATGTCGGCCGCGTCGGCACCGGCTATGGTGCGAACAAGGTGGAGGCCCTGCTTCCGAAGCTGCGGGCGCTGGAGACGACCAAGTCGCCTTTCACCGGCAACGGCGCGCCGAAGAAAGAGCCGGAGGTTACCTGGCTGAAGCCCGAGCTCGTGGCGGAAATCGAATTCGCGGGCTGGACCGCTGATGGTATTGTCCGGCAGGCCGCCTTCAAGGGACTGCGGGAAGACAAGCCGGCCAGGGAGGTCAGGGCCGAACGGCCGGCAAAGTCCGCACGGACTGACCTGCCGCAGCCGGCGGCGGAGGTGAAGGCCAGGGCGGTTCGCGGAAAAGGCGCCAAGGCCGAGGTCATGGGCGTGCTGATCTCCAATCCGGACAAGCCGCTATGGCCGGATGCCAATGACGGCAAACCCGTCACCAAGGAGGAACTGGCCCGCTACTACGAAGCCGTCGGTTCCTGGCTGATCGAGCACATCAAAGGACGTCCTTGTTCCATCATCCGGACGCCGGACGGGATCGGCGGCGAGCAATTTTTCCAGCGCCATGCGATGCCCGGCACCTCGAACCTTCTCGAACTGGTCAAGGTCTTTGGCGACAAAAAGCCCTATCTGCAGATCGACCGTGTCGAAGGCCTTGCTGCCGTCGCGCAGATCGGCGCCGTCGAGCTGCACCCCTGGAATTGCGAACCGCACAAGCCTGAGGTGCCGGGCCGGCTCGTCTTCGACCTTGATCCAGGTCCGGATGTGCCATTCTCCGCGGTCGTTTCAGCGGCCCGGGAAATGCGGGACCGTCTCGACGCGCTTGGCCTGATCAGCTTTTGCAAGACGACCGGCGGCAAGGGTCTGCACGTTGTCACTCCGCTTGCGATCAACAAGCGCAAGCCGCTTTCGTGGGCGGAAGCAAAGGGCTTTGCGCATGACGTCTGCCAGCAAATGGCGCGCGACAATCCCGAGCTTTATCTGATCAAGATGACGAAGAGCCTGAGGGATGGCCGGATCTTCCTCGACTACCTGCGCAATGACCGCATGGCGACGGCAGTAGCACCTTTGTCGCCGCGTGCCCGGCCCGGTGCCACGGTCTCGATGCCGCTGACCTGGGCACAGGTCAAATCGGATCTGGATCCCAAGCGGTTCACCATCCGCACCGTCCCGGCGCTGCTGTCGAAGTCCTCTGCCTGGGAAAATTACGGTGACGGCAAACGTCCGCTGGAACAGGCGATCAAGCGCCTCGGCAGAATATCCAAAGCGGCTTGAACTCGGTGCTGATGATATCGATTGACCAGGTTGCGGACATGAAGCGTTGACAACCTTCGTAAGCTCAGCTCTACTGGTCCACCAACCGGACCAGTAGAGCCATGGGCGAGGAGGGGAAAGCAATGGATGTCCGAGCGATGCTCGAAGACGACGTTGCAACGCTCGGCGGGGCGCCGAAGACCTCGACGAAAGACTTCGTCGTCCAGAAGATCACAACATTCATTGCAACAGGCATTCTCAAGGTGGGCGATCCGCTGCCAGGTGAGCGCGAACTGGCTTCCGCGCTCTCGGTCAGCCGCGAAACCGTCCGTGGCGCGATCCTCATCCTTTCCACCCGCGGAATCCTCTCCGTTGCGCATGGAATGCGAACCGTGGTGGCATCGGTGGACGTCGGCGAACTGGCTGTCCAAGCTGCGCGGTATCGCGACATTGCGGCCTACAATCTTGACGACGTTCATGAGGCGCGGCTTCTTATCGAAGCACAGGTCGCAAGGGCCGCAGCCGTCAAGATCGAGCCTTCAACGCTTGAGTATCTGCACAAGTCGATTGCAGCACAGGAGGCCGCGTGTGACGATCCTGTCCGTTTTTTGATTTGCGACCGGGAATTTCACACGGCTATCTACCGTTCCAGCGGCAACGCGGTGCTGGCTGATGTGGCCGCCGACCTTTACTCCTATCTGTTGAGCCATCGAAGGCGGGTCGTTTCGCAGCCCGGGAGCATCGCCTCGAGCATTGCCGATCACCGGATGATCCTCGCTGGCTTGGAGACGCGGGATCCTGACGCCGCATCCGCCGCCTTCGCGATCCACGAAACCCGTATTTATACGACGACCAAACTGCTCTTTTCGTAGCGCGCAGCCAGGCGAAGCGCGATCTGCTTTGCATGAAGAAACGCTCCGGCCGCTGAGCCGGAGACGTCCAAGACAGGAACGGAACACAATGCATATTCTCATCATCGGGGCGGGAGGAATGATCGGCCGCAAGCTCGCTGCCACACTGGGGCGCAGCGGGTCCCTCGGCGGCCATGCGATCACGCGCATGACGCTCGCCGATGTCACGCCGCCGCCGGTACCGACAGGCGTCTCCTGGCCGGTGGAAGCGCTGGCTGCCGATATTTCCGAAAGCAGTATGGCGGAAGCCCTGGCGGCTCGCCGGGCCGATGTGATCTTCCATCTCGCGGCGATCGTTTCCGGCGAAGCCGAGCGCAATTTCGAACTCGGCTACCGGGTCAATCTCGATGGCACGCGATCGCTGTTGGAGGCGATCCGCCGGGAAGGAACCCGCCAAGCCTATATTCCCCGGTTCGTATTCTCCTCGTCGATCGCGGTGTATGGCTCGCCGTTTCCGGATCCGATTCCCGACGACTACGTGCTCGCACCTCTCACCAGCTACGGCGTACAGAAGGCAATATCCGAGCTTCTGCTGGCCGACTATTCGCGGCGCGGCTTCATTGACGGCGTCGGAATTCGGCTGCCGACCATCGTGATCCGGCCGGGTGCGCCGAACGCTGCCGCATCAGGTTTCTTTTCTGGGATCCTGCGTGAGCCGCTCGCGGGCCAGCGGGCTGTTCTTCCGGTCGAAGAGACCGTCAAGCACTGGCTGGCAAGCCCGCGTTCCGCCATCAAATTCCTGGTCCATGCTGCGACGCTCGACACGGCGGCGCTGGGTGTTCGGCGCACGCTCACCATGCCAGGAGTCGCCGCCACCGTTGCCGACCAGATTGCCGCCTTGCGCCGTGCTGCTGGTCCCGAGGCGGCGGACTTGATCGATCGCCGCCGCGACGAGGTCATCGAAGGGATCGTCGCCGGATGGCCGAAATCCTTTGTGCCGGAACGCGCGGTGCAACTGGGTTTCGTCGCCGAAACCACCGTCGATGAGTTGATTGAGGTGTACCTCGCCGAAGACGCTCCGGGTGCGCCCGGATGAGATCAAGCTGGGCCACACCGTCGCATGGGAGGAGGATCCCGGGCACGCCCACAGATGCGGGATTGCAGCGGCCGAGGGACCTGAGGAGATGACGGCCGCGGCCGAGATATACGAAAATACGAATACATAGCATGTAGCGCTCGATTTCTGGGAGGAGTGAATATGGCAGGCGTTCAATTCGCGGATGTGCGGAAATCATTCGGYGCATTTCCGGTCATCAAAGGCGTGGATATCGACATTGCCGACGGGGAATTCGTGATCCTGGTCGGCCCGTCGGGTTGCGGCAAATCCACTCTTCTGCGGATGCTGGCGGGACTTGAGAACATTTCCGGCGGTGAGATCAAGATCGGTGGGCGTGTCGTCAACACGCTGCCGCCCAAGGACCGCGACATCGCCATGGTGTTCCAGAACTATGCGCTCTATCCGCATATGACGGTGCAGCAGAACATGGGTTTCTCGCTGATGCTAAACAAGGCGCCGAAGGCGGAAGCCGAGAAGCGGGTGAAATATGCCGCCGGCATCCTCGGTCTCGACAAATTGCTCGACCGTTATCCGCGCCAGCTTTCCGGCGGCCAGCGCCAGCGTGTCGCCATGGGGCGGGCGATCGTGCGCGATCCGGAAGTCTTCCTGTTCGACGAACCGCTGTCCAACCTCGATGCAAAGCTGCGCGTTGCCATGCGCGCCGAGATCAAGGAACTGCACCAGCGGCTGAAAACGACGACGGTCTACGTCACCCACGACCAGATCGAGGCCATGACCATGKCCGACAAGATCGTCGTCATGCATGACGGCGTCGTCGAGCAGATCGGCACGCCGCTCGAGCTTTACGACAAGCCCGCCAATCTCTTCGTTGGCGGTTTCATCGGTTCACCGGCGATGAACATGATCAAGGGCCGGCTCGACCCTGAAAACCCGACAAGTTTCAAGGCGCCGGACGGCACGGCGCTCCCGGTTTCCAATCCACCTGCCGGCGCCATCGGCCGCGACCTCGTCTATGGGCTTCGCCCGGAATACATCCTGCTCGATGCCAATGGTCTGCCGGGTGAAATCGTGGTGATCGAGCCGACCGGCTATGAGACGCATCTCATCCTCAAGCTCGGCGGCAGCGACCTCAGCTGCGTCTTCCGCGAACGCGTCAGCGCGCGGCCGGGCGAGACCCTGCGCGTTGCGATCGACGCCGCGCATGTTCATCTCTTCGATGCCGAGAGCGGCCGGAGATTGACCGACTGACGCCGACCGGCGGCTGCATGGGGCGGAGGAGCCCCAGTGACCCGCAGGTTGGCAGCACCCCGGTTCAGGGATGCAAGGACCGTCGTTCACCAAGCGGGAGGTGAATGCCGGGGAGTTCGCACCCGCTTTTTTGAAGAGGAGGAATATCATGAGGTTTAAGAGACGTGACTTTCTTGCCGCCTCGGCTGCCGTTGCCGGCGCCGCCGGCCTCGGCATCCGGCCGACCTTCGCGCAGGCCGAACCGACCTACACACCGGAAAGCGGTGCTAGCCTGCGGCTGCTGCGCTGGACCCCTTTCGTCAAGGGCGACGAGGAGGCCTGGCTTGCAAACACCAAGAAATTCATAGACGCGACCGGCGTCCAGGTACGCATCGACAAGGAAAGCTGGGAAGATATCCGCCCAAAGGCGGCCGTCGCGGCCAATGTCGGCTCCGGCCCGGACCTCATCATGTGCTGGTTCGACGACGCTCACCAGTATCCCGACAAGCTGGTCGATCTGACCGAGCTCGCCAACTATCTCGGCAACAAATATGGCGGCTGGTATGACGGTGTGAAGGGCTATGCGGCGCGCGGCGACACCTTCATCGCCATGCCGCTGACGGCAATCGGCAATGCGGTGGTCTATCGCGACACTCACGTGAAGGCGGCCGGTTTCAGCGAGTTCCCGAAGGATACGGCAGGCTTCCTCGAGCTTTGCAAGGCGATGAAAGCCAAGGGCACGCCGGCCGGCTTCCCGCATGGCAAGGCCGTCGGTGACGGCAACAACTACGCCCATTGGCTGCTTTGGAGCCATGGCGGCAAGATGGTCGACGAAGGCGGCAAGGTAACGATCAACAGCCCGGAAACGCTGGCGTCTATCAACTACGCCAAGGAGCTCTATGCGACCTTCATTCCGGGCACGGAAAGCTGGCAGGACGTCAACAACAACCGCGCCTTCCTCGCCGGCCAGGTTTCGCTGATCGCCAACGGCGTGTCGGTCTATTACACGGCCAAGAACGACCCGAAGCTCGCCGAGATCGCCAAGGACATCCGCACGACGAATTTCCCGGTCGGCCCGGTTGGCCAGAGCGTCGAGCTTTTCCAGACGAGCTCACTGCTTCTCTTCAAGCATACGAAGTATCCGGAAGCGGCGAAGGCCTACATCAAGTTMATGATGGAAGCCGACCAGATGAATGCCTGGATCCAGGGCTCCAGCGCCTATTGCTGCCAGCCGCTCAAGGCCTTCGCCAAGAACCCGATCTGGACATCCGACCCGATCCACGCGCCTTATGCGCGTGCCTCGGAAAAGCTGCGACCGAACGGCTATGCCGGACCCCTCGGTTATGCCTCGGCAGCGACCATGGCCGACTACGTCCTGGTCGACATGTATGCGGCCGCCGTCACCGGCCAGATGTCACCCGAGGATGCGATGAAGGAAGCTGAACGCCGGGCAAACCGCTACTATCGGGTCTGACCCACGCCTCAAAACAAGCGGCATGCCGGCCCCTCGGCATGCCGCAAGTCCTCTGCGAGTTCAAACGCAATCTGGGAGATAGGCAATGTCGATGGTGAATTCGGAGGACAGGCGCGGGCCGATCTCTTCGCTCCTGCAGAACAACAATGTGCTCGGCTTCCTGTTCATGCTACCGGCGGCCGTCTTCCTCGTCTGCTTTCTCACCTATCCGCTGGGGCTTGGCGTCTGGCTCGGCTTCACCGATACGAGGATCGGCCGCGACGGCGTCTTCATCGGGCTGGAGAACTACCAGTTCCTGATGGACGACAGCGTCTTTTGGCTGTCGGTCTTCAACACCATTCTTTACACCTCCGTCGCCTCGGTGCTGAAATTCGCGCTCGGCCTTTGGCTGGCGATGCTGCTCAACCAGCACCTGCCGTTCAAATCCTTCTTCCGGGCAATCGTGCTGCTTCCCTGGGTGGTGCCGACGGTGCTTTCGGCGCTGGCCTTCTGGTGGATCTACGATTCCCAATTCTCGATCATCTCCTGGTCGCTAATGCAGCTGGGACTGATCAGCGGGCCGATCAACTTCCTCGGCGATCCGATCAATGCGCGCATATCCGTCATCGTCGCCAACGTCTGGCGCGGCATTCCCTTTGTGGCGATCTCGCTGCTTGCCGGCCTGCAGACGATTCCGGCATCGCTGCAGGAGGCAGCCTCGCTCGACGGCGCCACGAGCTGGCAGCGTTTTCGCTATGTGACGCTGCCGATGCTGACGCCGATCATCGCCGTCGTCATGACCTTCTCGGTGCTCTTCACCTTTACCGATTTCCAGCTCATCTACGTGCTGACCAAAGGTGGCCCCGTCAACGCGACGCATCTGATGGCGACGCTATCCTTCCAGCGCGGCATTCCCGGCGGGCAGCTCGGCGAGGGTGCGGCCATCGCGGTCGCCATGGTGCCCTTCCTGCTCGGCGCGATCATGTTCAGCTTCTTCGGCCTGCAGCGGCGCAAATGGCAACAGGGCGGCCAGGATTAAGGCCAGGGTTAGAGCCAAATTGGGGTTAGGGAGAGTGATGATGTCGATAAATTCAAACGCCGCCGATCAGGTCGTGACCGACAATGCCGACGGCATGAGTTATCTGAACCGCCTGCCGCGGCGGATCGTGATGCTCTACCTGCCGATGGCCGTCTTCGTCTTTGTGCTGCTCTTCCCGTTCTATTGGATGGCGATCACCGCGGTGAAGCCGAACGATCAACTGACCGACTATAGCAACTACAGCCCCTTCTGGGTGGTGGGGCCGACACTCGAGCACATCAAATACCTGTTCCTCGAGACATCCTATCCGGGTTGGCTGTGGAACACGATGCTGGTCGCGGTCTGCTCCACCTTTCTCTCGCTAGTGGCCTCAGTCTTCGGCGCCTATGCCATCGAGCGCGTCCGCTTCACCGGCTCCCGTTCGGTCGGCCTGGTGATCTTCCTTGCCTATCTCGTGCCTCCGTCGATCCTCTTCATCCCGCTTGCCTTCATTGTCTTCAAGCTTGGGATTTACGACTCGCGGTTGGCGCTGATCTTCACCTACCCGACCTTCCTCATTCCCTTCTGCACCTGGCTGCTGATGGGCTACTTCCGCTCGATCCCCTTCGAGCTGGAGGAAAGCGCGCTGGTGGATGGCGCCAACAGATGGCAGATTCTCACCAAGATCATCCTGCCGCTCGCTGTCCCCGGGCTGATTTCCGCCGGGATCTTCGCCTTCACGCTCTCCTGGAACGAATTCATCTATGCGCTGACTTTCATTCAGTCGTCGGAAAACAAAACCATTCCGGTCGGCGTGCTGACCGAACTGGTGCGCGGTGACGTCTTCGAATGGGGATCGCTAATGGCGGGCGCGCTGTTCGGCTCGCTTCCGGTGGTCATCCTCTACTCGTTCTTCGTGGACTACTACGTCTCATCGATGACCGGTGCGGTGAAGGAATAACAGGTGGCTGGATTTTGTTGACGGTCGGCGCGCTGCCCGCAGCATGGGCACGGCCACACCGCCTGCTCGCGCCGCTTGTTGACCGGCATTCCAGCACGGCAGCCTCGCTTACTGGAAACAAGCTGAATTTGGCTTCACAAAGTTTGCATTGCCGGCAGGTTCCGAATGCCAGACCTGCCGACAATCTGGCCGTCAATCAGCCTTTTTGCGATATAGCAACGTCATGAGTGCGAGCACGCATCCCAAGGCTCCTACCGATGCGAAGATGTAGAAGTTCCACTGCGGAGCCAGGCCCGCACCCAGAACCGCACCGCCGATAGCCGGTCCTATCATGCCTCCGATACGGCCGATGCCGAGCGAGAAGCCAAGGCCGGTTCCACGGATTTCGACAGGATAGAGATTTCCAACGAGAACGTTGGCGAGGATCTGCGTGCCGATCGTTCCCGTACCGGCAAGTGCGACGAGACCATAGACCTGGAGGCCCTGATCCACCTGCGTCAGCAACCAGATCGAGCAGGCTCCGAGAAGAAACATACCTGCCACGACAATTTTGACATTTCCGCGGTCGGCAATCCTTGCGCCGATCAGCAGTCCGACGGCGGCTCCGAGATTGAGCGTTACGGAGAAGAGGAGAGCAGAACCGAGGTCATAGCCCATCTTGTTCATGATGGTCGGAAGCCAGTTGACCATGCCGAATGTGAGCAGAAGCGAACAGAAATGGATGCCCCATGCGTTCAATGTCGGCAGCAGGCGACCTTCGGAAAACAGCGACCGGATGCCGACCTGGCGTTGCGCCGCAGGCCTGGCTAGGGGATCGGGCAGCCCGTACTGGTTTGCGATCTGATTGGCTTCGGTCTGGCGGTTCTTCGTTGCCAGCCATTCGGGGGATTCGGGGATGAGCCGGATGAAGAAAGGCAGAAGCAGGATCGGTGCGCCGCCGATGATCATCAGTGGGCGCCAGCCATATGTCTGTATCAGCAGCATTCCGAGGATACCCGAGATGATGCCGCCGGCCAGATAACCCAGAAGCGCAATCGAATAGGCTATCGCCTTCCGTTTCGGCGGAGAAAACTCGATGATCAAAGCGGTTACCGTGGGAAAAAGAGCTCCGAGGCCGAGACCGGCGAGAAAACGTGTTCCCTCGAAAACAAGAAAGTTCGGCGCAAGACCGCTCCCGATCATCATCACGGAAAAGCTCAGCAGACTGCCGATGATGACCTTGCGACGACCTATCCTGTCAGCGAGTGTTCCGGCAACGAGAGCGCCCAGCAACATCCCGAACAGGGTGATGGAGGCCGCGCGTCCGACCAGACCGGGCGTCAGGCCCCAGCTGGCTTCACCGAGCAATGCCGGCGCGACTGCGCCGTAGACGATCAGGTCATAGCCGTCGAACAGGATCAGCAGACCGCAAAGGGCGATGATGATATTCGGGCTGCGAACGTGTTCCTTGATAATAGCGAGATCTTGTATGGCCAATTTTCCCTCCCCATACATTTGCGTACAGGTAGTACGCTCCTGCCAGCGGCAGGTCCGCGTCGATCCATGTACAAATCCTCCTGGATCGTTGCCGGCGTGGTTCCTCCCAGCGCCAGACTCACCCGCAGGCGGGCGATGTCAAGACAACGATGACACGCTAATAAATACTTGCGAATAAAATATTTGCAACTGCAAACTTTTCAGCTGGCAACTTTTCCCTTTCCGGATATTGCCGGCAGGTTGCTGTGCATGCGGCGCAGCGCCTTCTTCAGGGCTGCGACCTCCTCGTCCGACATGTCTTGAACCGCGGTGCGTTCAAGCTCGACGGCAAGCGGCATAAGCCTTTCCGTCAGCGCCTCACCCTGCGGGGTCAGCCTGACGATGACGATACGGCCATTATCTTCCGGACGTGTTCGCGACACCAGCTTGCGCTTGGCCAGTGTGCCGACGAGGCGCGAAAGCGTCGAAATTTCGACAGAGACGACGTCGGCGAGATCCCCAAGGGTGCTCTCCCGGCGCTCCTTGAGCATGGCCAGAACCCGGTACATCGCCACGCTGAGATTGTCTTCGGCAATTCTCTGCGAGAACACCTCGGCTATCCGCACGCCGGCGCGATTGAGAAGATAGGGAACGGAATCGGTAAGTTTGTACATGTCTCTGTCTGCTGGCGGGATTCGGCTTGCTGAGGGCTCTCTCCGACATGCACCTAAATTACCGGGATGACAACACGATTGGCTTTCAGCCGCCGATAACGGCTGGGTAGATCAAGCATTTTCCCGTTGATTTTTAAATTTGCGTTGACAACAGTTGCAAATGCAATAATCTAGATACCAAGGAGACACGGGAGGAAATCATGTCTGCCACTACTGCCCTCGGCATAGCGCCGGCCCCCGCACCGATCAGGGATGCGTTTCGATCGACCATGCGCCGTTTCCCGGCGACGGTGACGGTCATTTCTGCTTGTCGCAACGGTGCGGATCATGGAATGACGGCCACCGCCGTCACATCACTTTCGATGGATCCGCCATCTCTCATCATCTGCCTGAACAATCGCACCTACCTGCATGACATGCTGCTTGAGGTGCCGGAATTCGCCGTCAGCGTTCTGACCGACAGGCAGGCCGCCGTGTCGGAAGGTTTCAGCGGCAAGATTGCGCCTGAGCGTCGCTTCGATGCTGCCGATTGGGTTCGCCATGAGCGCGGCATGATGGTGCTGGGTTCCGCTCATGCCGCGGTTGTCTGCCGCCGCATGGGCGCAGTTCCCTATGGGACGCACACGATCTTCATCGGGCAGGTGGTGGATACACGCCATTCCGACGACACGACCGCGCTGATGTACGAGAACTCGAAATATTGCGCGCCACAGCACGCGCTTCCTGCATCCCAGAACTGAAGGTAGTTCCATGAACAATACAGCTGCCCTGTTTCCCGCCTCGGCGCGGGTTGAGACCGCATGTCTTGCAGATCGTATCGCCCCGGTGCTCGACGAGATCCGGGCCGGCGCGCGTGATACCGAAAAATCCGGCCGCGTGCCGGCGCGCAATATCGATCTGCTGCGCTCCACCGGCTATTTCGATATCGTCAAGCCAGCCCGTTTCGGTGGCGACCAAGGATCGTTTGCCGAGCTTGTCGATGCAAATATCGAACTGTCGTCGGCCTGCGCCTCCACCGGCTGGGTTGCCGGCCTCCTTTCCGCGCATCAATGGCTGCTCGCCATGTTCGATGAAAGGGTTCAGCAGGAGGTGTGGGGCAGCAATCCGGATGCGCTGCTCTGCGGTTCCTATGCGCCGGTCCGTATGGCGGAATGCGTCAAGGGCGGTTTCCGGCTATCCGGCGATTGGGCCTTTGCGAGCGGATGCGAAAATGCCCAGTGGGCGCTCTGCGCGGCGATCATTCCGCCAGACGGCGAGCGGGAGCGTCCTGTACCGGCGTTCCTGCTGGTTCCCGCCAGCGATTATACCATTGCCGAGACCTGGGATGTGGTCGGCCTCGCGGGCACCGGCTCAAAAAGCCTGATCCTCAAGGATGTCTTCGTTCCGGAATACCGCATGCTGAGCTTTCCGGATGCGACCTCGGGCAGAACGCCGGGCGGACGTGGCTACAAAGGTATCGGCCTTTTCAATATTCCGCTGCTCATGGGGGTTCCTTTCTGCCTCGGCAGTGCAGCCGTCGGTGCGGCGAAGGGCGCCCTGGAGAGCTATATCGACCACATGGGGGCCCGTGTGACACGCGGTGCAGTGGCCGGCGGCAACAACAAGATTGCGGAATTTCCGACGATCCAGCTTCGCGTGGCGGAAGCCTCCGCATCCGTGGATGCCGCCCGCGAAATCATTCTGCGGGATATTGCCCGGGCGCAGCAACTGGCCCAGGCCCGCGAGGATGGCACCGGCGAGATCACCGAAGAAGATCGGATTCTCGCCCGTCGCAGCCAGTCTTTTGCGGTCAGCCTGGCCCTTCGGGCGGTGGAAGCACTCAATGCATCGACAGGCGGCCTCGGCCTCCAGATGTCCAACCCCGTCCAGCGGGCATGGCGCGATGCAAATGCCGTCGGGCGCCACATTTCCATGAACTGGGATGCCGTGGGCACCATGGTCGGCCAGCAGCTGCTCGGCCTTCCGCCCAAGGGACAATTCTGATCCGCCATCCGCATTACTTCGATTTAAGACAGGAAAGAGAGCATATCGTGCAAGGCAAGATCGCGCTTGAAGAACATTTCGCCATTCCCGAGACGCTGCAGGATTCGGCTGGATTCGTGCCGGGCGACTACTGGACCGAACTGTCCGCCCGTCTTCTGGATATCCAGGACAAGCGTCTGCGGCTGATGGATGCCCACGGCATCGAAAAAATGATCCTGTCGTTGAATGCTCCGGCCGTGCAGGCGATCCCGGATAAGGCAAAGGCCCTGGAGATTTCCCGGCGCGCCAACGACTTTCTAGCAGAGCAATGCGTCAAGAACCCGAACCGTTTCCTGGGATTTGCAGCTTTGCCCCTGCAGGATGCGGATGCGGCTGCGCAGGAATTGCAGCGCTGCGTGACAACGCTGGGTTTCGTCGGCGCACTGGTCAATGGCTTCTCGCAGGAAGGCGACGGAACGACGCCGCTTTACTACGACCTGCCGCAATATCGTCCGTTCTGGGCCGAAGTCGAAAAACTCAACGTTCCCTTCTATCTGCATCCGCGCAACCCGCTGCCGCAGGATAGCCGGATCTATGCTGGCCATTCCTGGCTGATGGGTCCGACATGGGCGTTCGCGCACGAGACCGCTGTTCACGCGCTGCGCTTGATGGGATCCGGCCTGTTTGACGAACATCCGGCTTTGCGGATCATCGTTGGTCACATGGGCGAGGGGCTACCCTACATGATGTGGCGCATCGACAACCGGAATGCGTGGGTCAAGGTGGAAAAGAACTATCCCGCCAAACGCCCGATTGCCGATTATTTCAACGAGAATTTCTATATCACGACGTCGGGGAACTTCCGCACGCAATCGCTTATCGATGCGATGCTGGAAATTGGCGCGGACCGAATTCTGTTCTCGACAGACTGGCCATTCGAGAACGTCGACCATGCTGCAAACTGGTTCGACAACACGACCATCTCCGAAGCCGACCGTCTGAAGATCGGTCGCACCAACGCAGTTTCACTCTTCAAACTCGATCGATAGCATGGTTGCACCTTTCAGATACACGGCCAGCGCGGCCCAGATCTTCTTCGGGAGCGGCTCGTTGAATCGTCTCGCCGAGGCGATTGCAGGGCAGGGCGGCAAGCGCGCCCTGATCCTTTCGACCCCGCACCAGAAAGCGGAGGCTGAACGGATCGCTGCTTCCCTCGGCCCGCTTGCGGCGCGACTGTTCCACGATGCGACGATGCATACGCCGGTCGATGTGACCGAGCGCGCGATGGCGGCATACCACGGAGCCGATGCCGATTGCGTCGTCGCGATCGGCGGCGGATCGACGATCGGTCTCGGCAAGGCGATCGCCTACCGCAACGACGCGCCACAAATCGTGGTGGCGACGACCTATGCAGGGTCGGAGGTTACACCGATCCTTGGCCAGACAGAAAACGGGCAGAAGACGACGGTCCGCGGGCCCGGCATCCTGCCCGAAGTGGTGATCTACGACCCTGAATTGACATTGGGATTGCCGGTCAACATCAGCGTCAGCAGTGGGCTCAATGCGATGGCGCACGCGGTCGAAGGTCTCTACGCACAGGATCGCAATCCCATTTCGTCGATGATGGCGGTCGAGGGCCTGCGCGCGCTGAAGCTGGCTTTACCTCACATCGTCAATGCACCTGGGGATGTCGAGCCGCGAAGCGAAGCGCTTTACGGCTCCTGGCTGTGCGGCACGGTGCTGGGAGCGGTTGGAATGGCCTTGCATCACAAGCTTTGCCATACGCTGGGCGGTAGCTTCGATCTGCCGCATGCGGAAACCCATGCGGTCATTCTTCCCCATTCTGCTGCCTACAACGCGCAGGCCGCAGCGGATGCGCTAAAGCCCGCTGCCGATCTTTTCGGCGGCTCGCTGGGCAGCGGTCTTTATGATTTTGCCGCTTCGATCGGCGCCCCCATGGCGCTGCGAGATCTGGGTATGAAGGAAGCCGATCTGGACCGTGCGGCGGAACTCGCCGCCCAGAACCCCTACTGGAACCCGCGCCCGATCGAACGGGAAGCGATCCGAGCTTTGTTGCAGAGCGCCTGGGAGGGCGCACGGCCGCGTTAATGCTTAGGAGGATGGCCACGTGCCTGAATATTTCAGCGAAGAGAGATCCGCGGAAGCCGTCAACTCGCGGATGGGGCAGGACATTAATCCACGCCTGGCCGAAATCATGGCGTCGCTTGTCAAGCACCTGCATGCCTTTGCCAAGGATATCAGCCTGACCCAGGAGGAATGGGAGCTGGCCATCGGCTTCCTGACCCGAACCGGCCATCTCTGTCATGACGAGCGACAGGAGTTCATCCTGCTCAGCGATACGCTGGGTTTGTCGATGCTGGTGGATGCGATCAACAACCGGCGCCCGCCAGGCGCTACGGAAAATACCGTGTTTGGACCGTTCCATGTCGAAGGCGCGCCCGTACGGCAGATGGGTGAAAACATCTCGCTCGACGGCAAGGGTGAGAGCTGTCTCTTCATCGGGCGCGTGCTGGATCTCAACGGCAATCCGATCGAGAGAGCCCGGATCGATGTATGGTCGGATAATTCCGATGGCTTCTACGACGTCCAGCAACCGGATATCCAGCCGAAGTGGAACAACCGGGGCATCTTCGTCACCGGCGCAGATGGCACCTATAGTTTCGTCGGCATAAAGCCGGTTTCCTATCCGATCCCGGATGATGGCCCGGTCGGCCAGATGCTGACGTCCCTCGGTCGCCATCCCTACCGTCCTTCCCATACCCATTACCTAATCAAGGCTTCAGGCTATCAGAAGCTCGTAACCCACACTTTTGTCGGCGACGATCCCTATCTGGAATCCGATACGGTGTTTGGTGTGAAAAGCAGCCTGGTCGCGCCTTTCGAGCGTATCGATCGTGCGACGGTCTGGCGCTCCGATTTCGATTTCGTGCTGACGCCAGTGGAGAATAGACAATGATCGTTGCCCGCTATGCGGTATCCGACCCCGGCAAGGCTGGCGAACGTTCCCGATTGCTCGAGGAGCACAAGGCCTATCTGCATGGCGCGGCGATCCGCATCTTGCTTTCCGGACCTTCTGCGCCGCCGGCAGAGGGCAAGGGTTCGACCGCCGTCGTGATCGCGGAAGTCGAAACGCTCGCCGAGTTCGAGGCGTTCAGCGCAGCAGATCCCTTCGTCCGCTCCGGTGTCTACCGCAGCATCGATCTATTCGAATGGCGGCCCACTTTGGGGCTTCTTCTAGAGGGGCTCTGATCCGCGTTTTGACCGTCGGTACTGATCAGAGCCAGCAGGATGCGCAGTTGGAAAGCTTGGCGCGACCGGCGCTGCAAGGGTGATATCCAGGACAAGCATACCCACGCCTTAGATCGTATACTCCGGTTCGGACAAGGTTTGGTCCATCGTGATGCCCGGGAGGTTGAAGTGGCGCTTGCCCACCTGCCTCGCCGGAATGCCGGCGACCGATGTGTAATCTGCAACAGCATTTATGACCACGCTGCCTGCACCCACCTTGGCGCCGACGCCAATTTCGATGTTGCCGAGAATCTTGGCTCCCGCTCCGATAAGAGCGCCGCGCCGTACCTTGGGGTGCCGGTCGCCGGCCTCCTTGCCCGTCCCTCCCAATGTGACATTCTGAAGTATGGATACGTCGTCTTCGACGACCGCCGTCTCGCCGATCACCAGGCCGCTCCCATGGTCGAGCATGATGCTCTTTCCCATCTTCGCGGCGGGATGAATGTCGACGCCGAAAACTTCAGAAATTCGGCTCTGGATGTGGCGTGCCAAATGGAGCCGGTCATGATGCCAAAGCCAGTGGGCGACCCGTTGTCCCTGCAAAGCCACAAAGCCCTTGAAATAAAGGAATGGCGTCAGGATTTCCGTGTTCGACGGATCACGTGCCTTGATCGCTGTCAGGTCGGCGGCGGCATCGGCGACAATATTGCGATTGCCGACGAACGCCTGCGCAATCACCGCCAGCAGCTCGTCATGGTCGAGATCGTGATTGGCCAGTTTGATCGCGACCCGCTGAGCGAGTGCCTGGGCGAAACTCGCATGATAAAGCACTGCTGAATTCATGGCGCGCGTGAGTGCTGCATCCTTGGCGGAAGCATTGACGGCCTCCGCGCAAAGAGCCGCCCATATCGCGGCAACCTGAGGCGAGGGGGATGGCTCGGTCGACAGATTGCTTAAGCTGACCAGTGGAACCGTCATGCTACCTTCCTTCTACAGGCGGACATCCGCGTCTTCCATGTCGATGAGCGCTACGCCTTGCCCTTGCGGACAACGTCCGCAATCGTCACCTCCTTGGGAATGAGCTTGAGTTTGAAAAAGGTGTCGGCGATGCTCTGCTGCTGCGCGACGACGGAGTCATCCAGGCTCTTGATCCCATAGGACTGACGTTCGAGCGCCTTGACGAGGACAGGTTCGGGGATGCCGACCGACGGTGATAGCTCTGCAGCCGCAGCCGCGGTGTCGGACTTGGTCCATTCGTCGATCTCGGAAATGGCGTCGATCAAGACATCGATCGCCTGGGCGTGGCCGTCAACCAGCGCACTCGTGCCGAGATAGAACTGGTGATTGGGAACGATGCCCTCGCCGTTTCTGAGCTCTCTCGCTTCGATCGCCACTTCCGCAGCAGCCTGGAAGGGATCCCAGATGACCCATGCATCCACCGCGCCCCTTTCGAAAGCTGCGCGGCCGTCGGCTGGGGCGAGGAAGGATGGCTCCACGTCCTCATAGGTCAAGCCGGCTTCTTCGAGCGCCTTAACGAGCAGGTAATGCACGTTCGAGCCCTTGTTGAAGGCGACCTTCTTGCCCTTCAGCTCTGCGACCGATTTTATGGGACTATCCCTAGGGACCAATATGGCTTCGCCGCGCGGGGCGGGCGGCTCATGTGCGATATAGACAAGCGGAGCTTTCGCGGCCTGGGCGAAGATCGGTGGCGTTTCGCCGGTCGATCCGAAATCGACAGCACCAGCGTTCAGGGCCTCGAGGAGCTGGGGGCCGCCCGGAAATTCGGTCCATTCAACCGTGTAGTCGATGGATTTAAGCTTCTTCTCCAGCAAGCCTTTGCCCTTGAGAAGCACCAGAGTTCCATATTTCTGGTAGCCGATACGCACGACCTTGTCAGCCGCGCCAGCCGGTCGAACATGCGTCAAAGGTGTCGCGATGGCACCTGCGACCAGTGCAGTGAAAGCGCGTCTTGTGATCTTCATCATACCCTCCGGAATAAGACGACGCCAAATTAAAGTGTCTCTACATTTTTACTAGATTATACGTACTCCTGAGCCCGCTTCTCCGGGATTCGCTTTTTTGTTCTGTCCCGGCAGCGAGCAAAAAGAAYTGCGCCTGGTGATTCAGTTCCCGACGCACGTCGTTTCCGCGTTTCAGGAGATCGGGGATTGAGTAGAGCTTTTCCAACCATCGGCTGCAGTCCGGCGATATTCACGGTATTYGCGGCACATATCGCTCCCCTGAGCGAATTAACCTAGGTCCATGCGGCCACACCGACGTGTCAGTCTTCGCCCACGAAGCGCTCAGGGAACGGCTCCGCTCGGCAAAACCGGAGATGAGGCGCATAAGGCGATCGATCAGATCGAAGAGCTACCTGAAAAATGCAAAAAATGGCAAAAGACGCCGCGACCATTCAAGTCGGTAGCAAATTCCGTCAACCTGGACGAACGACGACCAATCCTCCGAAACTACCTGGAGGTCAGCCTTTGATTGATGTGCTAAAAGCTGGGACTTATTGAAGTGAGGAAATATGCAGCCATTGCCCTGGCGAAGGACACCTTCTGCGTCGTGTTCAGCGGCAAGGACTACGAGGATATGCACTCGTATATCCTCGTTTACGAGGGGCGAAGGAACAACCTTGGTCTCGTTCCGACGTCCCACGCAAGATCGATGATCTTGCTGGCAAAATAGGGGCGGATGGACGACCGATCATTTACGCCCTCAGTGACGAAGGTGATGTTTATACCCTACCGATGGGGCAGAATTCCTCCCATCGAAAAATAGAGGGCGCAGGAGTCTATTCCGACGATTCGACCGACCCTGGATACGTCAACTCAATAGCGCTGATTGGTGATGCCTTGTTCGTAACGGGCTATCATTCGCAGCTTTACCGACTGACCGATACGACTTGGGCTGGTTTCATAAGGAAAAGCTGCCGCAGGCACCGGAAACCTACGATTATCTCGTCTTCGGTGATCTGAATGGCTCGACTGAGAGCAATCTTTACATGAACGTGACCTTTCGCCGACAAGCACGAAACGAGAATTGACCGAAGAGGAAGAGGAGCGCGCAGCGGAAAAGGGCTGCCGTCCAAGCCTCGATGACCGACGCTGTCGACGACGACGAAGATTTCGAGGAGCTCTACGGAGCATGGGAGGCGACGCTTCACGCTGCGGGTATGGCGGACGATCGGTACTTTGCGCTATTGATCGGCGGCCCGCGCTGGGGCGATCCCCATACCATCATCCTGACCCGCGACGCCGAAGCGCAGACATTCTCGCGCCTCGATGTGCGGCGGGAATTGCGGGGTGTCAGGGTCGTGCCCCGGGCCGATGATGCGCCCGAGGCATGGGTTCATCGCGTGACTGGGCCGTGAAAGGCGTTTCGCTTTTGGGTGTCCGCGCCGTGTTGGCACGAAGCTTCGAGCGAATTCACCGCTCCAACCTCATCGGTATGGGAATATTGCCGTTACGGCTTCCGCCCGAATATGGGCCTGAGCTATTGAAGCTGACTGGCGATGTCCTGGAGATCCGCGCGGACGATCATCTCGTCGCATCCCGTTGCCCCGTCAGCGTGACCATCAAGCCGACTGGCGGCGATGAAATCTCATTTGCGGCAACGGCCGCGATCGAGACGATGGCCGAGGTCGAAACACTGAAGGCCGGAGGGATTCTCCCGCTTATATTGCGGAACATCATGGCGTCTTTTGACGAACGGCGGCGATGACGCGCTCAGCCATGAAGGCGCAGCGGGCGCCATCGAACGGGAACAGGGCCGAGAATGCGCCGGAGAGCTGTTTTTCGATCGACTGGCRCATCATCTTGCGCGCCCGGTGCAGCCGGGTCTTGGCTGTTTCGGGTCTTATGCCGAGATAAGAGGCGGCCTCGTCCGTGCTCATGCCCTCGATATCCCGCAGCACGAACACGGCACGAAAATCGTCCGGGAGTTCGTCGACCGCATTTTCGAGGAGATGCCGCGCCTGGCTCCTGGCGAGCTCGGTTTCCGGATCGGTTGCGGACAGGAAGGACGGAAACTGTAACACTTCGCCACCCCGCGCCGTCGTCTGCATTTCGATTTCCTCGAGCCCGGTGGTGTTCTTTCGGCCCCGCACGCGGCTGAGCGCCTCGTTGAGCGTAATGCGGGTCAGCCATGTCGAAAGTTGTGCGTCGCCCCGGAACGTCGCCAGATTGGTGAAGGCCTTGACATAGGCGGCCTGGACGACGTCTTCCGCCTCCGCATCGTTGCGGATGATGGCGCGCGCCGTCCGGAACAGGCGCTGATTGTGACGCTGAACGATGGTGCGGATGGCGGGCTCGTCGCCCATTTTCGCCAGGGGCACGAGATCGGCGTCGGACAGTATCGACATCTGCTGCCGGTGTCGCTCGGCCGGAACCGGAATGGCTGCCATGGGAGTTCTCCGTCTGCTTGCCCGTCTGTCGATTGGAGCCCGGCCTACGGCCGGACGTCCAGTTTGCCCGTCATGGCGGGATGAAAACGACAATAAAAATCAATCGCTCCCGCCTGGGCGACAGTCAAGCGGCCTTCCGATTTCGGCGGCAGGTCGATATCGAAGCTCTTGTCGCGAGCGGTTGCCGTGTGCCTGAATATATCATCGTTTCTCCAGACGATCACATCGCCGACATGCAGCTCGGCAGGCGGCGAGCCGAATTTCATGCCGGTGATGGTGATCTGATAGTCCGCCGCCGAGGCAACCCCGTCGCCCGCCCAAAGCAGTGCAGACAGCAGCGGGAGCGATTTCAGTAGCGAGTCCATTCCTCAAGCCTATTTGATCGTGGAAGCCAGATGCTCGGCATGCATCTGATGTTCCTTGAACAGGGTCAGGCCCGTTTCCAGCAGCGACTTGAGATCTTTATTCTGAGCCGACGGGATCAAGATGTTGGCAAGCGCGTCGTTGACCGATCTGTGATAGGCGACTTCGTTTTCGACATAGGCCTTGTCGAACGCCGCGCCGTCGAGCGCCTCCAGCGTCGTCAGTTCCTTGGTCGCCTGTGTCGACAAGGACTGGCTGACGGGGTTGTCTTCGGGTGTCACTTTCAGCTTCTTGGCGAGAGCGAGCGCCTGATCGTTGACAGCCTTGTGGTCGCGCTCCATGGTTTTGGCGAATGCAATGACTTCGGTATTCTTGCTCTTCTTCAACGCCTGCTCTGCCGCGGTGACATCGATCTGTCCCGCCGTATAGGCGATGTGGGCGATCTGAGGATCGGTCGGCTTTGCATCGGCGGCGATCGAAGCCGTGCCGAGCGATGCCGCCATCAGGGTGGCGCCGAGAATTCGTTTCAACATCATCTGTCTCCCTTGTGTCGTGACCGAATGCCTTCCGGCGGCAACGGTGATGCGCCTTCGAAAGCGAGCATTGGATGCAGGTTTGTCGAAAAGGTTCCCGGAAATTTCGGACACGGAGAGAGCGTGTATCATCAGCGGCGGTCAGTCTTTGCCGAGAAAGCGCTGAAGTACGATGGCATGATTGTGCTGCAGGTCTTTCGCAGCGTAGAGAAGCGTCGCGTCCTCTTGCCGGATCTGACGTTTCAACTCCTCGACGGCGGATGGGTTCTTCTCCAGCTCGTCCCGATACCGCTGCTGAAACTCGGTCCACTTGGCGGGATCGTGGCCAAACCACCGGCGCAGCGCCGGGCTTGGTGCGACATCCTTCACCCAGATGTCGACTGCTGCATCCTGCTTGCTCAACCCGCGCGGCCATAGCCGGTCGACCAGGATGCGCAAGCCGTCCTTGTCGTCTTTCGACTCGTAGATTCGTTTGATGTGCAAGGCCATGTGTCTCACCCCATATGTGCGAAGCCAATTCGGCCGAATAGGTGTGACAAGGGTTTGGTTCCAGACTGGCGCCCGAGATACAGGTGCTAGAACCTCTTCAAACGGGCACCGAACTATTTTGCCGCCCACGGCATATCGAAGCGCTGAAGCATCTTCCTAGGGGCGGTGCGAAATCACTTTCGCCGGTCTGAGCATAGGCCGTGCCACGACCGCAATGGCGTCGTGGCACGGTGACGCCTGTCAAACCTGCTCAGAAGGGATAGTGCTGGGCGGAATCCTCTACCGTGATCCAGCGCAGGTCGGTGAATTCGGCGATCGCCGCCTTGCCGCCGAAGCGGCCGTAGCCGCTGCCCTTGACGCCGCCGAAGGGCATTTGCGCCTCGTCGTTCACGGTCGGGCCATTGATGTGGCAGATGCCGGATTCGATCCGCGCCGCAACCGCCATTGCCCGCTGGACATTCCGGCTGAAGACGGCGGATGAGAGGCCGTATTCGGTATCGTTGGCGATGCGGATTGCCTCTTCCTCGCCGGAGACGCGAATGATCGGCTTGACCGGGCCGAAGGATTCTTCTGCATAGACGCGCATCTCGGGCGTGACATGATCGAGCAGCGTCGCCTCGACCACGGTGCCGGAGCGCTTGCCGCCGGCCACGAGTTTTGCACCCTTGGCCGTCGCATCGGCGATCAGCCCCTCCATTTTCTTCGCTGCGTCGAGGCTGATCAGCGAGCCGAGAACGACGTGGCCACGCGGGTCGCCGGCCGGCAGCTGGCTGGCGCGGGCGGCCAGTTTGGCGACGAATTGATCGGCGATCGTCTCGTCGACGATGATCCGCTCCGTCGACATGCAGATCTGCCCCTGATGCATGAAGGCGCCGAAAATAGCGGCATTGACGGCACCGTCGATATCGGCGTCGTCGAGGACAACGAGCGGCGCCTTGCCGCCGAGCTCGAGAAGGGCGGGTTTGAGATGTCTGCCGCAGGTCTCGGCGATGATCTTGCCGACCTTGGTCGAGCCGGTGAAGTTCACGCGCTTGACGGCCGGATGGGCAATCAGCGCGGTAACGATCTCAGGCGCATCCTCCGGCGCGTTGGTGAGGACGTTGATGACGCCGGCCGGCAGGCCCGCTTCGGTCAGCACTGTGGCAATCAGCCGGTGCGTRCCGGGGCATTGTTCGGATGCCTTGAGGACGACGGTGTTGCCGCAGGCGAGCGGCGTGGCGATGGCGCGGGTGGCGAGGATGACGGGCGCGTTCCAGGGTGCGATCGCCAGGCAGACACCGGCAGCCTGGCGAACACCCATGGCGAGCGTGCCGGGTTTGTCGGAAGGGATGATTTCGCCTGATATCTGCGTCGTCATGGCGCCGGCCTCGCGCAGGATGTTGGCGGCGAGCATGACATTGAAGCCGGCCCAGGGTGCGGTTGAGCCGGTCTCCTCGATCATCAGTCGCGTAAACTCGCCGACTTTGGAATCCATGATATCGGCAGCCTTCATCAGGATGGCGCGGCGCTGGCCGGGGCCGGTCTTCGACCAGGCGCCGAAGGCAGCGGAGGCGGCATCAACGGCCGCGGCAACATCCTCCAGGCTTGCCGCGGCAGCGCGGCTTGCGAGCTTTTCGGTGAAGGGATCGAGACGATCATAAGTCCGGCCGCTGGAGGCTGCGCGGTCGGCGCCGTTTATGAGGAGGGAAATATTCATCGTGGGTCTCCTGGGGACAAGAACTAGAAGCCGAGGACTTCGGCGTTGATGGAAGCTTCGAGGCCGCCGTCGACGGCAATGTTGGCGCCGTTGATCCAGCGCCCGCCATCCGAGCAGAGGAAGAGCACGGCAGGCGCAATATCGGCGGAGGTGCCGGCCCGGCCGACGCGGGTGATGTCGCTATCGACTTTGGCGTCGCCGAGCACGGCGCGGAACTGCTTGAGGATCGGCGTTTCCACTGGCCCGGGGCTGACCGCATTCACCCGGATGCCGCGGTTTTTGAACAGCGGCTGATGGGCTGCCCGCATGGTCCAGAGCAGCAGCAGCTCCTTGGAGAGCGGGTAACCTTCCTCATCCTTGAGATGGTGCTCAGCGACGACCGCCGCCACCTCGGGAAAGCCTTCGATTCCGGCCAAGGATTTTGCCCGCTCGAGATTGGCGCGCCAGCCGTAGCCGGCAATCGAGGCGACGTTGACGATGGCGCCGCCTTCGCGAAGGCGGGGTGCCACGGCTTCGGACAGGGCGCGAAGCCCGTAGAAATTGACGGCGAGCGTCGAGACGACACCGGTGTTGCCGGAAAGGCCGGCGACATTGGCGAGTGCGTCGAGGCGCGCCGGAAGCTGCGCG
Source organism: Rhizobium sp. 01N447_2 (assembly GCF_056399245.1). Lineage (NCBI taxonomy): Bacteria > Pseudomonadati > Pseudomonadota > Alphaproteobacteria > Hyphomicrobiales > Rhizobiaceae > Rhizobium > Rhizobium sp. 01N447_2. Next base: position 3,701 of record NZ_JBFTQY010000052.1, on the reverse strand, counting down.
ACGATGTCGGCTACGCCTGATGCAGTCGAGAGATCCCCCTTGATGAAGGCGACACTTCCACCCAGCGGCTCGCGCACATCGACGCCGATGACCTCGGCGCCCATATGGCCGGCCAGTTCCGCCGTGCGGGCGCCGATGCCGGAAGCGACGCCGGTCACCAGGATTGTTTTACCAAAAAGCATGAACGTCACCTTTCGCAACAGAATCCGGATGCAAGCCGGCTCATTCTTCCCATTTGATTTTATGCGGGCCGGGCAATTTCAGCCGGTAGCCGACGGGCAGAAGTTGAAAATCGAAGCGGCGCTCGATTTCGCCCCAAAGGCCGCGCGGCAGGTAGAGCGAGAAAATCACGGCGGTGGCGCCGAGGCCGATCAGGTACCAGACGCCGGCTGCGCCGAAGACGGTCTCGATCACGAAGAATAGGATGGCGCCGAGGATGGCGCCTTCGAACTTGCCGATCCCGCCGACCAGCACCATGAAGATCATGTAGGCCGTCCATTGGACGCTGAAATAGGTCTTCGGCTGGAAGGTCGTGGCGGTCGCCAGCCACAGGCCTCCGGCGACCGCGATGCCGAAGGCGGCGAGCACGAAGAGCAGTCTCTTGGTCGCGATCACGCGCACGCCGACCGAGGTTGCCGCCTCCTCATTGTCGCGGATCGCCTGCATGGCCGCACCGGCGCGGCTGCGCATCAGCATGAAGAGAGCGCCGAGCAGTGCGGCCATGGCTATCAAGGCGAGCCAGTAGATCGTTGCCCGCCGCGTTGCGCCGTCATAGACATTGAGCGAGATCAGCGAGGTGCCCGTTTCCCCCTGGATCAGCCGGTCGAGGTTGACGAGCAGATGGGCGAGTTCGGCGACGACCCACATGCCGATCGCGAACTCGCCGCCCTTCAGGCGCAGCATGAACAGCGATAGCGGGATCGACAGCGCACCGGTCACGACCGCGGCGGCAAACAGCGCGACGAAGGGATTGAGCCCCGCATCCGCAAGCCGGATGGTGAAATAGGCGCCGAGGCCGAAAAACACCTGCTGGCCGACCGAGACGAGCCCGCCGAAACCGGCAAGCGCATTCCACATGGCGGCAAGGATCACGTAGATGAACAGGGCCGTCATCCGGTCGATCGCGCCGGCGCCGAGGACAGTGGGGGCAAACATCAAGAGGACGAGCACCGCGGCCATGCAGCCAAGCGCCACCCGCGACGATTTCGTCCAGCGTTCTATCGATATTCCATTGGAGGCAAGGGTCGCGTTGGGGCTCATGTCGGGCTCCGGAGACGGGTGCGCAGTTTGAGAGAGGCGCCAAGTTTGTCGAGAACCGGCATGCCGAACCGGGATAGCCTGACGAAAAGCACCAGCAGGAACACGGCATGGCCGCCGATCAGGAAGCCTTGCGGATGCAATTGCGCGCCGAGCGATTGGGCAAGGCCGAGAACGATGCCGCCGGCCAGCGTACCCCATAGCGATCCCGCTCCACCGATGACGGCGGCCTCGAAGGCGAAGAGAAGCTGCGGGCCGCCGGAATAAGCGCTGAAGGTTGCCCGCGTCCCGAGAAAAGCACCGGCGATCCCGACCGTGACCATGGTGATCGCGGTGGCGACGGCGTTGACCCTGCGGGCGTCGATACCGACCAGTCCTGCCGTGTCGGGATCTTCCGCCGTGGCGCGGATCGCGCGACCAAGGGCAAAACGGCTCAGGAAGAACTGCAGCCCGCCGAGAATGAGGACTGCCGTCACCATCATCAGGACGGCAAGCTTGCCGACGAAGATGTGGCCCGGCAGTTGCCAGGATGCATAGGACAAGTTGCCGATGAACGGCGCGAGCGACCGGGTGTCGGCGCCGAACTGCTCGAACAGCAGGTTGTCGATGACGATCGACAGGCCGAAGGTCGTCAGGATCGGCAAGAGCGTGCCGCCGCGGGCGCTACGTTCCAGAACGAAGCGCTGCAACAGCCAGCCGACCGCCGCCATGACCGGCAACACGATCAGCAGGCCAGCGAAGGGCGAAATGCCGAATTTGGCGGCCAGCAGCCACAGCCCGTAAGCGGCTGCGACCGCCAGGCTGCCATGCGCGAGATTGATGATCCGCATGACCGAGAACATGAAGGACAGGCCGCAGGCGATGACGGCGTAATAGCCGCCCAGCAGAATGCCCTGGAGCAGGGTGTTGATCACGGTGCGCTCCTTTCGCCGGCTGCCCGGTGCAATCCGAAATAGGCTTGGGTGACGTGCTCGCGCGTGACGACGGCGGCCGGCCGGTCGAGGACGATGCGTCCTTCCAGCATGCAGATGACACGGCTTGCCACGCTCATGGCGCGAGCGAGATCCTGCTCGACGAGCACGATGGTCGTTCCCGAGGTGAGCAGCGCCTGCAGCTGGGCGTAGACGCGATCGACGACCAGAGGCGAAAGTCCGAGCGAGACCTCGTCCAGGAGAAGAATATCGGGATTGCTCATCAGCGCCCGGCCGATCGCAGTCGCCTGCTGTTCCCCGCCCGAGAGATGTCCTGTTTTGGCGTAACGGCGGGGTTTCAGGTTCGGAAAGGCGTCGAGGACACGATCGATACTCCACTCGCCCTTGCGGCCGGAAGTCTTTCCAAGAAGCAGGTTCTCTTCCACCGTCATCTGCGAAAACAGGCGCCGGCCTTCCGGCACCAGGGCGATGCCCTTGGCGATCCGCTTGTTGGACGGGACGGCGGCCAGATCTTCGTCGTTGAGAAGGACGCGGCCGGAGGATGGCAGATGAGCGCCGGCAATCGAGCGCAGCAGCGTCGTCTTGCCCGCGCCATTTGCGCCGACCAGCGCCAGTACCTCGCCCTTGGCAAGATCGAAACTGACCCCGCGCACCGCCTGGAGCAGGCCGTGGCGGACATCGAGGTCGCGGATGGAGAGAAGGCTCATGCGGGTGTCCCTCCGAGATAGGCCTTGACCACCTCCGCATTGCTCATGACCGTTTTCGGTTCGCCATCGGCGATGATCCTGCCGGCGTCCATGCAGATCAGCCGCTCCGCCACCTGCAGGAGGATATGAACGATATGCTCGATCCAGACGATGCCGATGCCGCGGCGGCGCAATTCGAGGATGGTTTCGACGAGTTCGCTCGCCTCGCCATCGGTCAGGCCGCCGCCGATCTCGTCGAGCAGCATCAGCCTCGGCTGCGTGGCAAGCGCACGGGCAAGCTCCAGCCGTTTGCGATCCAGCAGGCCAAGCGTGTCGGCGGGGCGGTTGGCCACTCCGAGCATGCCGCAGAGCGAAAGCGAATCCACCACGCGCTCATAGGCCTCGTCGCGGCTTGCGGCATTGCCGTGCGATGCGGCGACGAAAACATTCTCAAAAGTCGTCATGCCGCCGAAGGGCTTGGGAATCTGATGGGTCCGGACGAGCCCGGACCGGCAGCGCTCCGCCGCCGTCCGGCGCGTGACGTCGACGCCGTCGAAGGTGATGCTTCCCTCACTCGGCGGGAAGGCGCCGGCAAGCACGCTGAGCAGGGTCGTCTTGCCCGCGCCGTTCGGCCCGACAATGCCGACCGCCTCGCCATCGCCCATGGAAAAATCCAGATTCTCCAGCACCACCAGCGCGCCGAACCGCTTGTGGATTCCCTTGGCCGAGAGAAAGGCTCCCCCCGGCCGATTATGAGCTTCCCGCTGCAGCACTGTGCGTTACCCGTTATAGGCGGTGAGCTTGGCGCCGACCGGGACATTGGGGT
>NZ_JBFTQY010000051.1:0-46732 GCF_056399245.1 Rhizobium sp. 01N447_2 | reverse complement strand
CAACGCCACTTCATCGCCGGCCTGACGATGGGAGCGGTGAAGGGATGAGCGATCTCCTAAAGTTCCAAGTTTCAACAGCAGAGAGCCAGGACGCATGACCAGTCTCGAACTCCGACAGATCAACAAGAATTACGGCGCCTATCATGCGCTGCGAGGCATCGATCTTTCCGTAGCGCAGGGCGAGTTCATCGTCATGGTCGGCCCCTCCGGCTGCGGCAAGTCCACGCTTTTGAAGTCGATCGCCGGCCTGGAAGAGATCTCCTCCGGCCAGATCCTGATCAACGGCCGCGACGTCAGCAACCAGGAGCCTGGGGACCGCGGCATCGCCATGGTCTTCCAATCCTACGCGCTCTATCCGCATATGACGGTGGCGGAGAACATGGGCTTCGGTTTGCGCATGGCCAAGCGCCCGAAGGCAGAGATCGAGGCGGCCGTGGCGCGCGCGGCCAAGATCCTGAGGATCACCGATCAGCTGGAAAAGCGGCCGAAGCAGCTCTCCGGCGGGCAGCGGCAGCGCGTGGCTATCGGCCGGGCGATCACCCGTTCGCCCGACGTTTTCCTGTTCGACGAGCCGCTGTCGAACCTCGATGCGGCACTTCGGACCCAGATGCGTGTCGAACTTAGCAGCCTGCACGCCGAGCTCGGCGCCACCATGGTCTATGTCACCCACGACCAGGTGGAGGCCATGACCATGGCAACCCGGATCGTTGTCTTGAACCAGGGGGTGATCGAGCAGGTCGGCTCGCCGCTCGAACTCTACCGCAACCCAGACAATCTCTTCGTCGCAGGTTTTCTCGGCGCGCCGCGGATGAACTTCCTCGGCGTTACCGTCGATGAGGTGTCCGGCCGCAATATCACAGTTTCGGCGCCGGGCCTCGTGCCGGTGACGGTGGAACTGGCGGAGGCGACGGTGCTGCCGAAGGGCGCCAGCCTGACGCTCGGTGTAAGGCCGGAAAACATATCGATGGTCGCCGACGGGGCGCAGGGCGGAGCGATCAACGGTCAGGTCCGGCTGGTCGAGCATCTCGGGCGCGAAACCATTCTCTATATCGACGCCGGCAACCTGAGGACCATCGCCTCGGAAAGCGGCACCGGTAACATCACGGTGCAGCTCAGCTACGTCGCGCCTTTTGCCGCCGACCAGAACGTGGCGCTGAAGCTCGACGCCAGCGAACTCTATCTCTTCTCGCCCGATGGCGGACRCACGATCAGCGCCCGCAAGACGATCCTCGACCGATAATCACAGGAAACATCACCGTGTCCGACAAGACCGCAAGCCTTTCCGTATGGAACCCCGTCAAGACCGACCGCTTCCTCGTCGGCGCCCCGCATTATCCCGAACATGTGGATGAGAGCTACTGGGAGCGCGACGCCGAGCGCATGGCAAAGGCCGGCTTCAACGTGGTCAGAATGGCCGAATTCGCCTGGCATATTCTCGAACCGAAGCTCGGCACCTTCGATTTCGATCTGTTCGACCGCGCCATCGCCATGCTCGGGCGCTACGGCATCGACACGATCATGTGCACGCCGACGGCAACACCGCCGCGCTGGCTGACCGTGGCGCATCCAGAGATTCTAAGAGTCGACGGTAAGGGCCGGCCGATGAGCCATGGCTCGCGGCAGCACTGCGACACGGCAAGCCCGGTCTTTCGCGAACACAGCCGGCGCATCACCAAAGCGATGGCCGAGCACTATCGCGACAATCCTTTTGTCGTCGGCTGGCAGACCGACAACGAGCTGAACACCAGCATGCCGGAAAGCTTTTCCAAGGCGACGCTCACCGAATTCCAGGCCTTTCTCGCTGGCAAATACGGCGAGATCAGCAAGCTCAACACAGCGTGGGGCGGCGATTTCTGGGCGACGGCCTATGACAGCTTCGACCAGGTCGTGCTGCCGATCGAGTTCGGCCCGACCTTCCCGAGCCCCGGCCATCTGCAGGATTATCATCGTTTCCTCGCCTTCTCGACGGCGCGCTTTCAGCACGACCAGGTGGAGATCCTACGCGCCGTCAAATCCTCCTGGTTCGTCTTCCACAATCTCGGCGGTCTCCGGGATATCGACTTTCGCGGCCAGTTCACCACCGATCTCGATTTCGTCGGCTACGACATCTACCCGATGCTCTACGACGAGTTCCAGCGGCTCGGAAACCACGCCAAGGTCCAGGCGCTGCATCTCGATATCTGCCGCGGTTTTTCCGGCAACTATATCGTTCCCGAGCAGCAATCGGGCTTCGGCAGCCAGCCGGGTTTCTGCACGCTGACGCCGGAGCCGGGCGAACTGCGCCGCATGGCACTTTCCTCGGTCGCCCATGGCGCTGACGGGTTGATGTTCTTCCGCTGGCGCCCGGCCCATTTCGGCGCCGAGATTTACTGGATGGGCATCATCGACCACGACGACGTCGCCCGCCATCGCTATGACGAGGCGAAGCGCTTCGCAACCGAGATGACCGCGCTGGCGCCCAAGATCCTCGGCACCTATGTGCGCATGGATGTCGGTATTGCCGGGTCCGATTTCGACAATCAGGAAGCCCACAAGACCTATCCGATCGGCCTGCCGAGCCCGCAGGACGATGCGATCCTGCTGCACCAATATTGCTACGACCGCGGCATTGCCTGCGGCTTCATTCATCCCGAGGACGATCTTTCGAAGCTGAAGCTGCTCTATGTCCCCCACTGGGTGATGTGGAAGGACGAATGGACCGAAAGGCTGAAATCCTTCGCCGAGCAGGGCGGCACCGTCGTCATCGGCGCGCGCACCGGTACCCGCAACGAAGACAACCACGTCATCCGCGAGACCGCTCCCGGCACCTCGCTGTCGCAGCTCACGGGCGTGCGCGTCGAGGATTTCGGCCGTCTCGCCGCCCCCGGCGCCAACGGGCTCTTCGACGTGATGGAACGTTCCGGCGGGCTTGTCATTCCACCGAACAAGCCGGCGGAATCGCACCGGCGTGAGCGCCGCTTCAAGATCGGCAACCGCGAACTGGTCGGCGGCTATTTCTATGAAAACCTGGCGATCGCAAGCGATGTCGACGTGGTCGCGGCCTGGTCCAACCGCTATGCCGAGGGCCAGCCGATGGCGACGTCGCGCAAACTCGGCAAGGGGCAGGTGGTCTATGTCGGCACCTATCTCACCCCGGATCTGACGGCAGCGCTTGCCGAGCGGCTGTTTGCACCCGTCGGCATCGAGCCGCTGATCGGAGAGCTTCCCGAGGGCGTCGAGGTGACCATGCGGATGAACGAAGAGCGCCGGCTGCTGTTCATCCAGAACTACACCGACCAGCCGACCGCCATCGGCGGCGTTCCCGCTGGCCGCGACCTTCTCGATGACGAAAAGGCGGTTGCCGGCAGGCTCGATCTCGAAGGCTACGACTGCGCGATCATCGAGCTTGCGGAGTGACGCGGCTTTCACGTGCAAGGCAGGGGCCGCAGACCGGCCTCTGTCCGATCAAGGCGGGTTCGCGAACGATCGATGGTTTTCAATGCGGCGACACCGTTGTCCGCAAACGGGATCGGTCGATGGCTACGATCTGGTCGGGACGTCGACAAACATGACTGCCGACGTGAAACGAATTCGGCACGCTCGAAGGCTCATCACGACACAGGGACTTTGAGGTGGTGGGTGATCGACCGACATCTTGGAGCAATTCGAGCAAAGGGTTCTGCGTCTGAAATTGATAAAAAAAGAGCATCTCCGTACTCAAACAAAACGGAAATGCTCTTCGTAGTTTAGTGCGGAGCCATACTTGTCGGCTCCACACCRCTCGCAACTGATTTATCGGTTATTCGTCTGATGTCGCCGGCGCAGCGTCCTCCAGAGAGGTACGGATTTGATCGATCTTCCCGTTTGCGTCGCCAACCCCCAAGATGGTTTTGGCTTCATCCAAAACCGCCGGGCTGACTTCACCGGTTTTCGTCGCTGAAGCCAATGCGTCCTCCAGCGCCTGATCCCCCAACAGAGGGTCATCGGCCGCGGGCTCGATTCCATTGTCGAGTTCATACTGGGCATAAGCCACGGCATAGGCCGCGATGGCCGTCATGCGTGGGTCCGACGTATGCATCAACGCCTTGTAGTTTCGCTTCAAGGAGTTCAGGCCCGCAAGTTGCGCCGACAGGTTCTTTTCTTTGGTCTCGTCTGCCTTGACGGACTTGGACTTGCTTGCCGCCTCGGTGGACTTGCCTTTCACGCCTTGAGATTTGGAGTTACCATGGGTTGAACCGCTACCCTGGCTGCTGCCATGGTTGCCGCTGTTTCCACTGCCGCCGCCGTGACCGCCGCCATTGCCCCCACCGTTGCCGCCACCGTTTCCACCGCTCTTTGCCTGTGCGGTCATGTCGATGCCGGCAATCGTTGCCGGGCTTGCTACAAGAGCCAGCGAAAGCGCGGCCAGGGACGCTAAGGTTGCTATCCGCATTGTTTTCCTCCGAGTCGGATCAAGCGCCATGCAGATACACGGCTTGAACAGATACGAGAGGTTAGACGGTGATCGCGCGTTGCACATCGGACCGAGGTCCGATGCCGGCCCCGGCAATGGTCTTAGATGGCCTGAAATGCTTAACGATTCCTTCTTAGCCCAGAGAGGCCATCGGTTTGAGCTCATTGCTGCTCAGGTTTTCCATCTATCTCGCCTGCGGACGTGTCGCGGGGCAGCGGGTGCGGCATAGCGGCGGCGAGTTCCTCTCGGGCGTAGGCGGCTTCGTGATACCGGCCGACGAGTGCGCTGAAGTCAGCAGCCTTCATTCCCTTGATCCCCAGGGCACCCAGCGTGACAATGCGCTGCCGGCGATCGATTTTACTATAGATCGCACGCCAATCTTTTTTGGGCAGTGATGCGTCCTGATTGAGCCAGAGGCGCAGGGCAAAACGGCTCGATGCATAGACCGCGTAGCCGGCAACACCCGTCCAGGCAATCGGCCTGTCCAATCTGGAGGCAAGCAATCCATCCGGGGTCAGAACCATGAGCGGTCGTGCTGCGCCTCGATAGAGAAAGGCCGCATAGAGAAGGGAGGTAACAGCACCCACGGCGGTGATCGCGGCGATCAGCGACTGCGCGAATTCATCGTAGCCGAGGCCCAATTGGCCACTGAGGAAGACGACCGTCAGGCCAAATCCGGCGAAAATCATGGCGACGATCACCATCGTCCAGATCATCGGCTTGACGTTGTCGTAGACAACGGTCTCCTGTGAGGCCCCGGCAACCACCTTTTCAAGCACTTCGCGACGGCGGTCACGCATCATGCGCGCGTCGTCGATGAAATCCTTGCTCAACAGACGGCATAGTCCGGCCCAATCCGAAAACAGATCGTCCGCAAAAGAGCGAGCTCCCGGCTGCGGCTGACGCATCGCTCGTCTCAGGAGGTCATCGCCAATTTCCACACCGAGGGCCGATATCCGCTGGATCGTCGGCGGATGGCTGTCGGTCGGATGCGGTTGCCGATCTCCCAAAAGGGGCATCGGATCGCTCCATCCATTGGTGGTGACCAGTTCCGTCGTCTGCGCGACGAGGTCAGGCCAGGCATCATCGGAAGCGGTATCATCAGATCCGGCATATGCGCGCTGAAGAACATAGGCGACGGCGGGAGCGATAATCCCCGTACGGATGAGAGCCGAGGCGGCGTCTGCCGGCGTCGCCAGCAGGCTGCCGCTACGGTCAGCATCGAATTCTCGCAGCCGGCTCCAGTGTGCGACGGCATGATCGAACCGCTGCATGGCGTGAAAGCCGAGCTTCACCGCCGGATACAGGACGAAGCGACCACCGTCGGCGCGTCCAAGAGCTGCAAGAGCATGCCAGAGGCCCGCATAAATCGGCGTGAATTGCTGGCTATAGGTGGTGTCTTCGCCAGAAAAATGGGCGAGCTCATGGCCGATGATTGCCGCGATTTCGGCCTGGTCGAGAAGATCAAGATAGGCCGCAGGCAGATAGAGCGACCGTCCGGTCACCAGTCTGTCCTCAGGCCAGAGACGCAGCTGGCTCTCCGTTACGAAAAAGCCCTGGCCGAGGCCGACGATGATCGTGTCGGGCAACAAAGCGTGTTGCCGCCCGGCCAGGCTGCGCACGAAACGCCAAAGTTCAGGAGCCTGCGTTTCTTCGATGACTCGTCCCGCCGCGACAAGCGGTTCGGGTGTGAACAGGGCAAAGACATCCTTTAAGCCACGCAGCGCCATGAAGGCGCTGTAGGCTGCGATGACGGCGAGGACGACGGCGACCGCGAAAAGCTTGGCACTGCCCGTGGTAAAATCTGCCCATAGGCCCATGCTGACTGCTTCGAAGAGAGTCGCCGAAATGACGCCGATAGAAAACCCGATCACAACGGTCGCAAGAATGAACGGAAGGAGCGACCGCAGACGTTGAAAGCTCGTGATCAGTTGGCGTTGGGAGGCGCGCGCGCGGATCCCGGAAATGCCGGCCGCCATCAGTCCCACCGCACCGCCGAAAAACGCAAGCACGGCTCCGCCGATCGTTCCCCAAACCAATGGCCGGCGGATCTGCGAGATTTCCAGCTCCTCGTTGGCTTGAGAAAGGGCTTCCTCGATTTGCGAAACGGCGACCAGGGCAGCAAGGGAGGTGGGCTCGCCCGCTCCCTGGAAGGTCAGAATGGCTGTTGGATTGGATGCCGCGATGTTTTTCACCTGAGCCAGGGTCGTCGAGAGTTCGACCGAAGAACGGCGCGCATGTTCAAGCGTTTCGGCTGCACGCTGTGTCTGCCAAATCCCGAAAGAGACCAGTGCGATCGGCAGGAGCAGCACCCACGCCGCCAAGCCGAGGCTTGCAATTTTGCGGGTTCCTTGTCGGCGGCTGGTTTGCTCCATGCTTGTTCCCCCCAATTTTTCCTCCCCCATTTGCGAGGTCAAAAAACTTGGCCGCGCGCCCGTTATCGAAAGGATGTCGACTTCATACAAGATGCCTCGCTGAGTTTCATGAGAGTGTCAAACGGCAGTCGCAAAATTCCACCGCCATCACGCAATCATCGCGGCGTCAGATGGATGCCTGCGAGCGTGCAGCGGACCGATCCACCGGCGCGCTCGATCGTCGGGATATCAAGCGCGACCAGTTCGGCGCTTTCTTCGATCGTGTTGCGTTGATCCCGGCTCAGGGATGCAAACGCCGTGGTCGAGAGCGCAAGGATACGCCCCGCATTTCCCTGGAGTTCGAGAGCGTTGCCGACGAAAGAGGCGATCTGATCGTTGGTGAGTGCGATGACGCCGCGGCCGGAGCGCTCCAGTCTTAGAACGACCTCCCGCCGTCTTGCTGCATCGGTCATCATCTCCAGTCCGATCATGGCGAAGTTGGTGGCGATGCACATCAGGACATTGGTGTGATAAACGGCGACGCCGTTTCCATCCCGCGCGTCGAATACCATCGGCTCGAAGTTGAAGTGAGTCGAGAAGCGTTCCAGCGCGATTGGATCGGTGCGGTCGGAGCGGACGGCATAGGCCACCCGATCGATGTGATCGAGAACCATGGCGCCGGTGCCCTCGAGAAACAGTCGGTCCGGCTCGAGGCCGGAATAGTCGATCACCTCCTGCACCCGATACTGGCTCTTCAGCATTTCGATGACGTCGCTGCGCCGCTCGCGCCGGCGACTGACGGCCTTCATCGGATAGATCGCCACATGACCGCCGGCATGGGTGGAAAACCAGTTGTTGGGAAAGACCGAATCCGGTGTCTCGGTACCGGTGTCGTCGAAAAGATGCACGTTCACGCCATGGCTTCTGAGCACATCGGCCGCCCGGGTGATTTCGTCGTAGGCCGCCAGTGAAAGGTCTTCCGTCGTATCCGGGCTGGACTGGAAAAGGTTGTCGATGGCTGTCTCGGTATTCACGGTGAAGTGGTGCGGCCGGACCATGACGACTGCAGAGGGCGCCTGGACGGAATATGTGACGTGTCTTGGCATCATCGTGCTCCTATGCCTGCTTTGCTCGCTGCAGCATGCCAAACAGGTCGCGCGGATCGTCCGGATCGGCGATGATATCGAGGTCCTGGTAAAGCCCGGTCCCCCTAAGCTTGTCACGGACATAACGAAGAGCGGAAAAATCCTCGATCGCGAAACCGACGCTGTCGAACAGGGTGATCTGATCGGCATCGCGGCGGCCGGTCGCCTGTCCCGTCAAAAACTGCCAGAACTCGGTGACGGGATAGTCGGCATCCATCTGCTGGATTTCGCCCTCGATGCGGGTCTGTGGCGGATATTCGACAAAGGTGTCGGCGCGCAACAGGATGTCTCGATGCAATTCGGTCTTGCCCGGGCAGTCGCCGCCAATGGCATTGATATGGACGCCAGCGCCGACCATGTTGTCAGTCAATATCGTCGCGTACTGCTTGTCGGCGGTGCAGGTCGTAATGATCTCGGCATTTTCGATCGCCGATTGGGAGGAACTGCAGGCGGTCACCGTCAACCCCGCTCCTGCAAGGTTGCGGACCATCTTTTCGGTCGCCAGCCGATCGATGTCGTAGAGCCTGATGTGATCGATGCCGCAGACGGCTTTCATGGCAAGCGCCTGGAATTCCGCCTGGGCGCCATTGCCGATCATGGCCATGGTGCGGGCACCCCTGGGTGCGAGGTGGCGCGCGGCCATGGCCGAGGTTGCTGCGGTTCGAAGCGCCGTCAGCAGGGTCATTTCGGTGAGCAGCACCGGATAGCCGGTCGAAACTTCCGCCAGAAGACCGAAAGCCGTCACGGTCTGCAGGCCCTGCGCCATATTCTTCGGATGGCCGTTCACATATTTGAAGCTGTAGATTTCGCCGTCCGAGGTCGGCATCAGCTCGATCACACCCTCGCCGGAGTGAGAGGCAACGCGCGGGGTTTTGTCGAACGATCCCCAGCGGCGGAAGTCCGCCTCGATGACGTCGGTAAGTTCGGTCAAGACGGTTTCGATGCCGATGTGGTGGACAAGACGCATCATGTTCTCGACGCTGACGAAGGGTACGAGAGCTTTTTCCGATGGAAGGGGCGACGACATGCTGAGTTCCTCCTGCATATGCTCGAGGAGAAAGGCTAACCGTCTCGCATGTTGGCCGAAAGCTCAAATCTGTGCTAATTCGGATAAGAAATTGTACAATTCGTTCAGCGCATTTGCGCGAATTTACTAGTGAGGCCACCATGACCATCGCGAAATACGCACCAGACGATCTGGATCGCCGGATTATCGCTCACCTCCGCGCTGATGGGCGCGCTTCCTTGAGCAAGCTTTCCGATGCACTCGGCGTCGCGCGCGGCACAGTTCAGAACCGGCTGGATCGTCTGATCGAGACGGGTACGCTGCTCGGCTTCACCGTCCGGGTGCGGGAGGACTACGACGTCAACGCCGTGCGTGCCGTGATGATGGTCGAGGTCGTCGGCAAGTCGACGACCCAGGTCATACGAAAGCTCCGCGGCCTGACGGAGATTTCAGCGCTGCACACGACCAACGGCAACTGGGACCTCGTCGCCGATATCCGGGCCGCAAGCCTTGCCGACTTCGACCGGGTTCTACGCGAGGTGCGCATGATCGACGGTGTCGCAAACAGCGAGACCAGTCTCCTCCTCAGCAGCGTCTGAGTGCCGCCAAGTGTGGTCGACGCGGAGCGCCATCACGATGGGCCGGCGCTGCGGGGGATGGCGAAGCCGATGGATGCTGCTCAAATCGGCGGCTGTTGGCTTTGACTTCGATTTCTGACGGCGCGTCGAGGTGTGAATTGGCTCTTCCCCCGAAAGAGAATCACGCCAAGCGCAAATCGAGAAGCGGGTGTAACTTCTTGAGATTCGGGAGGGACTTCGCTTGCCATGGATATTGGTTGGTGCCTTTGACAACGAGCAGGAGGTCGCCCATTTTTCTGGCTTCAATCGTCAGCTTAGCCAAGAGATTTATGCCAGAGGAATTGAGGAATTCGAGACCCGTCAGGTTGAACGTCACCTGTTTGTGCCCCTCATGGAGCAGGCCGAATACCAATGAGTAAATCGGCGCATAGGCGTCCGGTCCCGCCAGCCGGAATACGCCATCGAAAAACACCTCGTTTTTCTCAGCCCATACGCGGAAGTTTTCGTCGCTGATTTCCATTCTTCGCTCACAGATTGGAGGAGGGTGGCATCGCCACAGCTGCAGTCGTCGTCAGTATGATATGCTGGTCACTATTGCCTTCGAATGCCCATGCCATTTTTGCGTCGTAGTCGCTCAAAAGGGTGAGCAAGCCCAAGCCCGACCCGCTTGCTGCGGATATGGCATTGGTTTCGATTTGCTCAAGAAGAAGTTCTCCTGGGTCCTTCGATTGAAGGCGATGCAGCAGTTGCTGAAAGCGAGATGATGTCACGCCATCGATCGTGTTCTTGACCCTTATTAAGAACGTTCCGTCGAATATGCCGGCCTCAATGAGGATCTCTCCAGGCTGTCGAAATTTAACGGCATTTTCGATCAGCTCATTGCTGAGGTATCCGATGTCATGATGGGCCTGCATGTAGTCTTTTCTTGACCGTGAATAGGGCAGAGCCATGACTTCCGCTATGAAGTCCGCAGTCATTCCTGAGTGCTTCCATCCAAGCTGAAGCGGTCCATCGCTTAACGTGAGRCGAGTGCCCGAACCCAGGCTTATGCCCACCAGAGATTCCATACCATATACCGTTGGCGTCATGTCTCACCTATGTCGCACTGCGAGCAGCGTAATATCGTCGTAAATCTTCTGCGATCCGATGAAGAGCATTAATGTCGCTACAATTCCGGAAACGACTTTTTCGGCGCTCTGATCCTTCAAGCGAAGTGCTTCGCGGCAAAGACGTTCGATGCCAAACAGTTCTCCCGCGTCGTTTTCGGCTTCTGTTATGCCGTCCGTATGCAGGAGTATGAGGTCCCCCTTCTCGAACGCTATTTCACGGGTTTTAATGAAGGCAGAAATGTCCGCTTCCAACCCGATCGGTATGCCCAAATCCATGGTATCTATGCGCTCGACTTCGCCGTTYGCCCGCACGACAACAACTTCCTCGTGTTGTCCCGACAGGATCATCTCTTTTCCGTCGTAATCAAGAAACGCCAGAGTGAGATGCTTGTCGATTTTAGTCCTCACGATATTTTTAAACAGGGCGCTGTTCAGGTCCGTGAGAAATTTGACTGCATCGGTGTTTCCGGCTTCCTGCAGGGCGCGGGCGACGGACTGCACCATCAACATCAACACGCCGCTTTCGAGCCCGTGTCCGGTGACGTCGCCGATGCCAATCTTCAACCGATTTCCGCTCTTCAACACGTCATAATAATCGCCGCCGACTTCTTCCGCCGGTCTCATATAGGCTGCGATCTCGAGGGCCTGAAATTCTTCAAGCTCCTGATGCAGCGGAAGAACCATGAGCTGGATTCTCTCGGCGACGGCCAGCTCTGTTCCGAGACGTCGATTTTCTCGCTGGAGCTGTGCGTTCAGGGTCGAAATCTCTTCCTTCGCATCTTCGATTTGAGCCGTTCGCTCTTCGACGAGTTGCTCGAGATTTTCGGTGTGATAGCTGATCTGCTCAGCCATCCGGTTGAATGCTTCCCCAGCCTCGCCGACCTCATCTTTACTGGCGATGGCCACCCTGACCGAATAGTCCTTCGCTTGTATCCGTTTGGCGGCATTTGCAAGTGCACTGATTCCGCCCGTTATTCGTTTCGAAGCCGCAAATACCGCGATCGTCACAATAAGCAGCGACATTAAGATCGCTAGAATTTGGTAGAGCACGATCCGGTTGGTCGCGTCTGAAATCTTGGCCTGGGCGGCATAGAGGGAGGCCTGGATTTCTCGTTCAGGCACAACCACTCCAAGAGACATCGCCTCTTGCCGAACCGGGCCGCTGAGCCAGAGATTGGTCGCGGGGAGTTTCTTCACGATAAAGATGTAGGGGACCTGGTTGCCGTCCTGCTGCAATAACAAATGTTGGATGCCCTGTTCGCGGTCAAGGGCCAGTTTCGCTATCGCAGGCTGGGAGCTTCCCTTCAAGGAGCGCTCCAGTCCGGTCACTCCGGTTCCGCTTGCATCGCTCGCGGAACGCAGACCGAGCGTTTTTTCGCCTGTGCTGTTGATCGCCACAACGTTTCCGTCGGACATTGCGAGGAATCCAAAGCCGGACTGGGCTACTTTCACGTTTTCAACAGTCTGCGCGAGCTGGTCGAGTGTAATGTCCGCGCCAGCCGTCCCGGCGACATCCTTCCTGTCGGCTGTCCACAATGGATGAAAGAAACTGACGATCAATTTTCCGGTAATGGCATCGGTATAGGGAGCGGTCTGGGTTATATCGTCCGCGACCGGCCGCGTTTTCATATCCTTGGCCCAGCCCTGCCAGGACTCATAAAGTCCAGGAAAAAAGAAGTCCCAGAAATTGGCCTCGTTGTGACCCGGATAAAGGCGATCGAAGGTCTGAGCCTGGTCGGTATAGGGCGCTGTCCTGAAGATTGGTCGTTCTTTCGATCCGATATAATACATCTGCAGCTTTGAAGCACCGTGCTGCAGCAGGCTCGGGGCAACAAGGTCTAGAACCGCGCTCGTCTGGATATCCGTCTGGACGTCAGGCCTTGGGTTGTGGTCTTCTCCCAGCAAGTAACTCCAGACGCTGACAACCGAGACGGAGCCCGGAGCGTTCTGAGACCACTTTCCCGTCTGATCGTAAGCAAGGCTGACGCTGCCGGGCGATGTGCGAGCGATCGCCGCGCCGACGTCGGAATTACGCTCGGGATCGTCGATCTGCGCCTGGAGCACACCCGCCAATGTGCTGACGTCGTTATGAACCTGCCGCAGGAGCAAACTCACCTGGGCTGCGGTGGAATCAGCATATGTACGAATGTATTCCTGGCTTGCCGCTTCAAGACCTTGCCCGACTTCGAGCGTCGCGTCGCGCGACAGCCTCTGAACGTTCCAAAGTGCCAGCCCGCCGCTGACCAGCAAGTCAAAGAGCACAGCTCCACCGACGACCAAAATGAACTTTGCCCGAAATGAGCCTAGTCTTGCTGGTCTCTTCGATGATCTCCCGTCCATCATAGCGGCTTCCGGCCGGAGGCTGCCCAGATCGGCCAGCCTGCATAACCCTTGGGGTGAAGAGCAGCAAAGACATGATCTTTGAATCCCTGCCGGAACCTGCGAATAAAATCCGATGAGTCACCCCGCCGAACGGCCATCTCACCCGCGTAGACATTTTCCCAGGCTTCGATGATGTCTGCGAAGTCTTGGGGATCCCCGTCGAGGTTCGTGACCATAAAGGAATCGACTCGGATACTATCGAACCCCGCGTCGGCGAGGAGATGGCGGCTTTTCGGCCCCATCTCGACATCCATGTCGAAGTACCTGAACAGTTTGGCGACCTCCTCGTAAGTCCATCTTATTGTTTCAGCATGTGGTTCGCCCAGACAATGCGAATTTTTTTCGTTGGTGATGTAGACACGGCCGCCAGGCTTACAGATGCGATAGAGCTCCCGCAGCAGCATCTCGGGACGGTTGAAGATCTGCAGCGAATGTCGGCAGGTCACAAAGTCAAATTGATTGTCTCGCAGCAGCATTTGGGAGGCGTCACCATAGGTGTACTCGATTCCCTGTAGATCGAAGTCGGCAGCGACCCTGCGAGCATATTCGAGGCTGCGCACGGAATGATCCAGCGCGACAAGGCGTGCCGGTTTAAATTCCCTCTGAATCAAGGCCGCGAAATCACCAATTCCGCAACAGATATCCGCAATGACAAGACCGTTGCGCAGGCCRTGGCGAGGCAACAGTTCACGTTCGTGCCTCCATGTCATTTTCGTCTGGGTGCGCAGAATGGGGATGAAAGTCTCATCCTCAACAAAGCTCTGGCCAGGATAAAATGCCGAATCGTAGACTTCAACCGACAAGTTTGGTTGTGCTGCCGCCAGCGTCTCGAACAAAGAGGTCGACCATGCCACCACGCTCGACGTGATGATGACGATCTTCCGTTCCGGCCTGGTCCGGCAGCTTGCCGTGAGGATATCGGACAGGGTGGCGAAGGCAGTCATGTTGATGTGCGTCAGACGTTTGACATTCAGGTAAACGACCCCGCTGTATTTTTCCAAACTTTGCTGCACCAGCTCGATGGCATCGGCAATCTCAGCGGCGCTTTCGGGTCGCATCTTGCCGGACAGCAACAGCTCCTGATTTGTCGGATCAAAATGAACAGTAAAGGGCAAGGGGAGCAGGCTCATCGGAAGTCCTCGGCCGAAGGGAAATCCGCAGTGATCTGTATCCCTTGTCCGCTGTCTTTCTCAATTCGGATCGTGGCGCGGAATATTGCTGCCAAATCGCTGAGCAAAACCGTCCCGTCGGACTTCATCACCAAGTATCCAGAGCCGGCGCCGGGGACAGGTTGGTGTTCGCTTGATCTTGCATTGGCGTGCTTGCGGCCAAATGCTTCCTCGCCGGGAAACGCAATTCTCAGCCGATTGACTGTCGCGCTCCGATAGAGACTGAAACTTATCCTTCCTGGCTCGCTCGTTGAACGGAAAGCAAGTTCAATGAGCTCATTCGTCGCGACGGAAAGAAAATTGGAATATCGAGCGGGATCGCTGTGACCTTGGCCGAGAATGTCTGAGAGATATTCTGTAATCCTGTCGCAAAACTGCCATCGAGATTTGAACATCGCAACGTTCAGTTCCAGCGATACCATCGGCGCAAAAGCATGGTCATCGAAGCTAGCTGCTTCCTGTTCCAATACACCCTCCCTTCTTTTGCCTGGGGCGTCAGGTTGATGCATGCGATCGCTAAAGGCACGGCGAAAATCGGTTGTTCACTTTGATAGCGCGGGGCTTACGGATGTTTCCGCCCGGGTGATGAACTCGCCAATCGCCTCGACCGGAAGCGGCCTGCTAATCAAATAGCCTTGAAGTCTGTCGCAGCCCACACTGCGCAACCATTCCGCCTGACCTGGCGTCTCCACCCCTTCGGCTGTCACCTGCATGTCGAGGTCATGTGCGAGGTTAACGATGCAGCGGACGATTGCCTGGCCTTTCAGATCGCTTTCGAGGTCGGTGATAAAATATTTGTCGATTTTGATCGTGTCGAACGGGAATGTCTTCAGATAGCTCAGGGAAGAATATTCGGTCCCGAAATCATCAAGCGAGATTCGTATCCCTAGCACGTTCAGAGTATTCAGGGTGTCGATATTGTTGACGGTCCGCTCAAGGAGCACGCTTTCGGTTATCTCAAGCTCCAGACGGTCGGGCGGCAACCCGATCAAGTCTAGCGTTTGGGATACCCGATCAGTGAGTCCGCTTGTCAAGAATTCAGCCGCCGACAAATTGACCGCGACGATGTAATTCTGCGGCCACTTCATTGCCTCGCGACATGCCTGCTCCAAAACCCATGCACCTATTTCCGGCATCATTCCATCGGCCTCGGCCATCGGAATAAATGCCGTTGGTGGGATTTTTCCAAGTAGAGGGTGGTTCCATCTGAGCAATGCTTCGAAGCCGACAATGCTGCCGCCCTCGGCGATGGGTTGGTACTCGATAGAGAATTGTTCTTGGACCAAGGCCATGCGAAGGCTGCGGCGCAGCAGTTCGCGTTGTTCCAGCAACTCAAGCATTGACGGATCAAACGGTCTTGCGCGACCGCGCCCGTCCTTCTTCGCGGCGTAGAGTGCGACGTCGGACGCCTTCATCAGCTGCTCCGGAGTTGTACCGTCCGGTGGAGCAGCAGATATGCCGATGCTGGTGCCGACAAATAGTGCGATGCCATCTATCGTGAAGGGCTTTTTGAATGCATCAACCAAAGCTTCTGCTAGCCGATGCCCTTTGGCGGGATGTCCCGGGCCCCTTGATATGACGGTGAATTCGTCACCCGCCAGTCGATAGGCTCTGTCGTCCCTGGTGAGGCACTCTTGAATGCGGTTTGCAGCCAGCTGAAGAAGCTTGTCGCCGGCCGGATGCCCAAGCGTGTCGTTAACGGGTTTGAAATCGTCAAGATCGAGTTGCATCAGGGACAGGGTCTCGTTCGAGCCTGCGGTCTCCCGTAACAACACAGCGAGGTCCTCGCTGAACTGGCGTCGGTTCGGCAGTCCAGTGAGCGGATCGTGGGTGGCCAGATGCAAAAGGGTTGCGCGCTCATCGTCGGCAGATTCCTCTGACCGAACCACGGCAAACAGATCTCCGATCCGATAGATCGTCAGTCCGTGCGACGCTGGCGTGCCAAGATCCCCCGATATTTGCAAGGGTTGGGCACTGTCACCCAATGAACGGAGGGCGAGTGTAATCGCCGATTTGTCCAATTCTGGAAAATGCTCCCAAAACGACGCAACTGGTTTGACAGAAGCAGGCAGCTCATTGCCCAGCAAATTCTCGACGGGATTGAAATCGCGGTCAAAGAACAAAAGCCGGTCGATCGAGCTCGAAGCTTTTGCCTCTGTTTGTCCGAGCGCCGAGGGGGCCGCATGAATTTTCTGCATGTCCGAGGCCCTCCCTAGTAGCATGTCATAACCAGATATTGTAGCAAATCAGCTCCCGCACAACTTGTGCACGCCAAGATTTACATTAGGCATTTCTGATTAACAATACCCAACCTCTGCCCAACTCGCGCTCGGATGGGCTTATGCAACGTCTTTATTACCGCGACCTATTTGCATCCATCGTATCGGCGGCGACCCTTCGATGAGCTGCTGGCAGGGGATATCACGCGCCCGATCCGCATTCGGTCATGAACCAGTCGATGAAGCGCCGGACCGGTTTTTTCGCCCAGCTGTTCGATATGACGTAATAGCCTTGGTTCTCTGCCGTTGCGATGTTGGAAAGCATCAGCAGATCGCCGCGTTCGATCTCCCGGCGGAACACCTCTATGGGGCAGAGCGCCACGCCGTGGCCGGCGATTACGGCCGTCGCCAGCATGTTGAAATCCTGGAATATCGGGCCGCGGAGCGGCTCCGGCGCTTTCTGGCCGGCCTTGCGGAACCATTCCTTCCAGCCATCGACGGATTCGTCGTGCAGCAGATCGGCGCCGGCGAGCGAGACGTCGTCGATCTTCCAGTTGCGTTTGGCAAGGTAGTGGCGGCTGGCGACGGGCTGGTTGCGGCGGGAGAAGAGCAGGCGGCTTTCCCTGCCGCCGCTCAGGTCCTCGCCCATGGTGATCAGCACGTCCAGGCTCTCGTCATCGAAGCGTTCTTCGGCGCGCGCATAGACGATCCTGACGTCGAGATCGGGGTCGCTCTCCTGGAAGGAGGGCAGGGCCGGGACGAGCCAGCGGGATGCGATCGAGGGAATGCAGCCGACGGTGATCGCCCGCATATCGTGATCGCGCCGCATATTGCCAGTGGCATGCGCGATCGCCGCCAGCGATCCGGAGACGGCCCGGTAATATTCGCTGCCGGCTGCGGTCAGCGCAACGCCGCGGCCCGACTTCTGCAACAGCTTGCGGCCGAGCCAGGTCTCCAGATGTTTGATCTGATGGCTGATCGCCGCATGGGTGACGTGCAGTTCATCGCCTGCTTTCGAGAGGCTCATCAGGCGGGCCGTGGCTTCGAAGGCGCGCAGGGCGTTCAACGGCGGCAATTGCATTTGTAAAATTTCCTCACAGATTGCGCAGGAATCATCATTTGAAAATACCAGCCATTTCAATAGCTAGATGTTGCGAGCGATGAAAATGAATCATCGCTACATCTTCAATAAACTGCCAGGAGAATCGGCGATGTTCGTCAGAAATCTGAAGGAAGTGGAGCAGACCGAGCGTTTCGTGGACTGGGGCAACGGCACGAGCCACCGCCTGCTGACCAGGGACGACGGCATGGGCTTTACGGTGTGCCATACCGTCGTTCGCGCCAATAGCGAGGCCCTGCTTCAATACCGCAATCACCTGGAGGCCTGCTATTGCATCAAGGGCGAGGGTGAAGTGGAGGATATGGACGGCAACGTCTTTCCGATCCGCGCCGGCGATATCTACGTGCTCGACAAGCACGACCGGCACTATCTGCGCGGCGGCAAGGATCAGGACCTTATTCTCGTCAGCATCTTCAATCCGCCGCTGGCGGGAACCGAACGGCACGATCTGAACAACAACAGCGGCTCAGAATATTGAGTGATCCCGTCGTCGATGTAGCGAGGTGAAAAGCAGAGCCTGGCAAATGGCGGGCTCTGCTTCCGGCGCGA
Source organism: Rhizobium sp. 01N447_2 (assembly GCF_056399245.1). Classification (NCBI taxonomy): domain Bacteria; kingdom Pseudomonadati; phylum Pseudomonadota; class Alphaproteobacteria; order Hyphomicrobiales; family Rhizobiaceae; genus Rhizobium; species Rhizobium sp. 01N447_2. The sequence continues at coordinate 28,669 of NZ_JBFTQY010000051.1, read as the reverse complement.
ACGGCAAGGCGTCCGCTGCCTATTCGTGGCGACTTACGGCGCCGCGCGCAGCCTATTGCTGCGGCTGCTGCTGCTGGCCCGGCGGCGGAGTGCCGATTTTTTCCAGAACTTTCTTGGCCAGAGCCGGGTCGCTCTGCGCGGCCGTCAGGATCGACGAGTATTCTTCGACGGAGATGTCGGGAGAAGCTTTCACGGTGTCGACCATCTGTTTCTTGGCCTCCTCCTGCAGCTGTTGCTTGGCAGTCTCGTCCTTCGTCGCGCCGATCTTGGCCGAATATTCCTGCCTCACCTTGTCGACCTGCAGATAGGCAACGGCGAAGGCCTCGATTTTCTGATCGCTGACGGCTGCTGTCGCACCGTTGCCGCCGGGCTGTCCCTGCATCGGCGTCTGGCCTTGCGCCGGCGGCTGCTGTTGCGCCTGGGCCATGTCGACAGCGGATGCCGGGCTGAAAGCAAGCAGACTGAAGACCGCAGCGCTCAGTGTTGCGACAGATGTGTAACGAGTGATCATATTCGTTCCTCTTCAAGTGCATGATTTGGTTGGCAGCAGGACCGCCTCGGTCAATCGCTCAGCCCTCAAAGGCCGGGCGAGGTCGCGACGATGGAACCTTTAAGAGGGCACGGTGCGGCGGTAAGGGGGCGATTTGCTGACGATTGAGCGGCAGCTTTGTGACCGTCGGCATGTCGAGTGGTGCAGGAAATTCTAGTCATTGCCGGATTCTGTTATGCTTGGACCTGGGCGACATTCATCGCTGATCTGGATGCAGAAATGCCGCCAGGAACGTGGCGACGGCGGCCTCGGCGTGCCGGTGAATCTCCTGCTTCGTCGGAATGGTCGCATCGCCCAGCATCATCACCCGGTTGACGGGATCGGCCATCACCAGCCAGTTGAACTGTGACGCGGCGACGGTTGAATCGGAGAGCTGCAGCAGTTTCTTGCCGGCAAATTGTTCGAAAGCGCTGCCCATGACCTTGAGCGCCCGTGCGGGGCCGCGTGCGTAAAGCACCTTGGCCGAAAAGTGTGATCGGTTTTCGGACGACATCATGCTCCAACTATTTAATTTAGAACAGGATTCAGATTTTAGGCCGACCCGGCCTAAATCATCCTGTTCTAAGGCCGGATGGTGGTTGAAGGCTGTCCAATTGGATCTGGAAGCCAAGCGCATCATCCAGCGTGGGCCGGGAAAGCCGGTCAAGCTTTTCAAGTGCCTTTGATAGATCTGTCGGCTCAGCCCAGGGAACGGATGTCGCGGGCGACCGCCGTTTGTCTGGTTCGGCTTCGGCTAAAGCAATTCTAGCAAACACTGCGCGGGAGAGCTTGTTTCGCAGCGCAGCCGCCCTATGTCCTCTTCCGTTTCAGCATGAGATTGCAGGCAGTATTTCACCGTAAATCCGGGTGCCGACGGCTTTGTCCGACGGCCGGCTTGAAGGAGCTGAGCAATGAAAATTCTCATGGTTCTCACATCGCATGATCAGTTGGGAAACACCGGCAAGAAGACGGGATTCTGGCTCGAGGAGCTTGCTGCTCCTTATTTCGTTTTCCACGACGCCGGGGTCGACATCACACTCGCTTCGCCGAAGGGCGGCCAGCCTCCGCTCGATCCGAAGAGCAATGAGCCAGCCTTCCAGACGGAAGACACGAGACGGTTCGAACGAGACGCCGCCGCAATGGGTGCGCTCGGCAACACGTTGAGGCTGTCCGACATCAACCAGGCGGAATATGACAGCGTGTTCTTCCCCGGCGGGCACGGCCCGCTTTGGGACTTAACGAACGACCGCAATGCGCTGTCGCTCATCGAGGACATGCTTTCGGCGGGAAAACCTGTGGCGCTCGTTTGCCATGCACCCGGTATCCTGACGAATGTGAAAGCGCCGGATGGAAAGCCCGTCGCCAAGGGCCGGGCCGTCACGGGATTCACCGATTCAGAAGAAGAGGCCATGCATCTGGTCGAGGTTGTTCCCTACCTGCTCGAAGACGTCCTGAAAGAGCAGGGCGCAAAGTTTTCGAAGACGGCGGATTGGGGCGTGCATGTCGTCCAGGATGGCCTGCTGATCACCGRCCAAAACCCGGCCTCGTCAAAACAGGGCGCCCGGACGCTGCTTGATGCCTTGGGAAAACAGGCCGCGGCTTAAGCGCTTCAGCCCCTGGGCACGATTGCTGTCCGGGACGTCGAGATCTCCCTGTTTGGCTTGTGCTGACGCCGGCCGCAGGCGCGTTTCAACGACGCCGTGGAACAGCGGCGGTGGAGAGCCAAACGTTCAAACACAGGAAGAAAAGGCACCTGATATGACGATGAAATATACGGGGCAATGCGCCTGCGGCGCGGTGAGATTTGCCTTCGATACGGACCCGAACTTTGTCGCCAATTGCCATTGCCTGGACTGCAAGAGGGCAACGGGCGGCGAGGCCGCCACGTTCTTCGCCGTGCCGCAGGAGGATTTCACCGTGATCATCGGCAGCCCGAAGGCGTTTCATTACATCGCCGATTCAGGCAAGGGGCTCGACCGCAACTTTTGCCCCGATTGCGGCGCCAGATTGTTCAGCAGCAACCTGGAGAGCTTTCCCGGCCTCGTCTTCGTGACGCTCGGCAGCCTGGACCGGCCCGAACTGATCAAGCCGGGCGTCGAAATGTTCACCCGGCGCCGGTTGGCCTGGGCAAGGCCACTCGATCTTCCGCAGTTCGATGGCATGCCTGGTTGAGCCGCGATAGCCCAAAAGCGCGTCGCAATCTTTCAGATTCGCTCCTTGCGCTTTAGGTCTTTGTTTCCACGCATATCGTTATCGCAAAACCGCTGCACACTTTTGCGCGACACGCTTTAAGCATTTTTCTTGAAGAAAAATTCGATCCGGTGTCGGATCGGCCAAGCCACGCCCGTCCTAGGTTCGTCCATTCCGTAAATCCAAAAAGGATCACGACCATGCCGAGTACCATACGCTTGCACCGCGTTCTGGCGACCAGCCCGGAGAAAGTCTATCGCGCATTCCTGGAGGCGGACGCGCTTGCCAAGTGGCTTCCGCCGAACGGCTTCCTCTGCACGGTGCACCATTCGGAGCCGGTTGTCGGCGGCACGTTCAGAATGTCTTTCCGCAACTTCACGACGGGCAATAGCCACGCGTTCGGCGGCGAATATCTCGAGCTCGTCCCGGGCGAACGCCTGCGCTACACCGACAGGTTCGACGACCCCAACCTGCCTGGCGAAATGGAAGTCACCGTGACGCTGAAGAAGGTTTCGGTCGGCACCGAGGTGGATATCGTGCAGGCAGGTGTGCCTGATGTCATTCCGCCCGAGGCTTGTTATCTCGGCTGGCAGGAGTCGCTGCGAAACCTCGCCAGAGTCGTCGAACCCGACATCCAGGAATAACGCGAGATCGCGCCGGCCGGACGATAGTCGCCCGGCATTGGCGCCCGGCATCGGCGACATCAACCAATCCCCATGCCGCGTTTGGCCAGGGCGGTGCGGGCGGCCGCAGCGCCCCAGTCGTCGGAAAGATCCTGCCCTTCGATTTCGGCCTCCGCGATCGGTGTGGCTCGGATCAGYGGCACGGAGCCGAAAGGCAGGCCATCGATCCGGTCTGCGTCACGGCTGAGCATGATGCGGGTCATCGGGCGGTAATCCTCCGTCAGCCGGCAGAACAGGATGGCGCCGTGCTTCTCGACATCGCGGGCGACGCGATAACCGTCTGCCACGAGGTCGCCGATGTTGATCAACAGGTTCGCCCAGTTTTCGATCCCGGCCGCATCCAGTCTCGCGGCGTCGAATTCCATGAAAAGCTCGCATTCGACGCCGTTCTCCGGCTCGGATATGCCGGCCCAGGGCGTCGACAGCCCGTCGGTGGCAAGTATCAGACTCTCCCGCGCATGGATGGCGAGGATGCGGCGGTGCGGGCCGAACCATTTTGTCTGGGCGTGAATGTTGGCCGTTCCGCGCTCAGCGGCAAAGTCCTCCTGGACTGTACCGCGGCTCTGCCAGAAGACGCGCCGCGCAGCGGCAGCGGTTGCGTAGATCGGGTCGTCGGGGCCGCGCGGCACGATCGTCCGATCATAACTGGTTTCGAGCGTGATCTCTTCCCGCATGAAGGGAAACTTCGGCTTCTTCCAGCGGATTACCACCTTGTTAAAGCGGGGCACCCCTGATGCATCGAGCTTTTCGACGATATCGGAGATGATATCGAGAGGATGCCTGGAGGCCTCCGGGACATAGTTTCCCTCGGCATCGCGGTAACCGCCCGTCCGGGAGGAATGCCCCGCCTGCATCGTGGAGGCTGTCCATTCGCCGCTGACTGCGCCCGCCGGCGCCTTTCCGAGAGCCGGCGCAAGTTCCCGGATCGCATCGTCAATCGAATAGGATGCCACGTCGCCCCTCCGCCTTCGCCCATAGATCGTATCCCCCGCGGCCGCTCGGCCCGCGAGCAGAAGCTAGCGCGGAGGCGTCACCGATCAATAGCGAGGTGGATGGCGCGAGCAGGGGAGGCGCCCAGATCCCTGGGCGCAGGAGAATTCTTCACTTAGGTGAGGTGAGGCCTGCGGCACTCATTTGCTTCCGTCGTTCGGCCGCGCCTTGGCGCTATCATTGTTGGTCGACGAGGCGGTTTTTCCGTCCGGTTGCTGCCCGAAGTATGTGCCGCCGAGATGGCCGCCGGCGCTGGTGTTTCTCACCTGCCGTTCGGCGCGTTTCTGCAGTTCACGAGCGTTGGTCTTGCTCATTTTCGGCTCCATGTTTGAGGTGGACCTCTGATCAACCGATGGCGGACGACACGGTTCCATATTTCCTGCCGGCGCGGTGCCCCTTGCGCAGGCGGCGGGTTTGAGGGAAACGCTCACTCACCCGCCGTCGGCGCCCCGCTTCGCTGCCGCGCACCCGATCACGAGTCAAGCCGGCAGGCATTTCCGTTTTCTCCAGTTACGGAAATGCTCCATTTTTATATGCGGACACGGTTCCTACCCGCCGAAATAGGCGGGATGGTCGATAYCGGCGAGGAGGCCGGGCTGTTGCGGCTGCCAGCCGAGCAGCGTGCGGGTATGCTCGCTCGAGGTGGCGCGCCGGTCGGCGGCGCAGTTTTCGGCGAATTTCGAGAAATCGTGGTTGAAAGCCGTGTGGCTTCGTCGGACATTTGGAGCTCCTTCCTTTGGCTTCGTTGTAGAAAGCCGATCCGGGACAACATCCCGATGAAATGATCGGCGTGGAGCAGCCGGTGCCGACCTAAGCGAGGAAAAGCGGAAAGGCTCTAAAGTTTGGGCCTGCGCTTCGCAAGCGCCTTGCGCGCCGCCATCCCACCCCACTGCTCGTCAGGATCGAGGTCTGCGACTTCGGCGTCTCTCGCAGCGAATTCCTGGATAAATTTACCATCGCAAGAAAATCGTCTTTCATTTCACAGTATATATGTTAACACTTTATTAGGGATGGGGAGTATTCCGGTTCTGATTTAAGAAATATGGGCATTGTTGCCGATAATACCGGCGCGTCCGCGTATTCACGCGTGTCATGCTGGTTTGATAGTCTTAAATAGTCGCCGGGTTACTTGTTTTGTATTATGGGGGTATTTTGATGAGTACGCAAAGCACCGGCGGCGGCAGCACGACTTCTTTCTCCAATACGCCGCAGGCGAAGGATGACTCTTACATCTGGACAGAAGACCAACTGCTCAGTCTCCAGCTCTACAATGCGGCCACCAAAACCATAACCCTCGACGTCATGTCGAATGATCTCGGCGGGAATGCCAAATCCCTCTTTTCGGTCGACGACGGTGATGGCAATCCAATTACCGCCGACTACGAGCTTCTTGCGAAAGACGTCGGAGCGAATGGGGCATCTGCCTGGGAGAAGACCCTGCTCGGCAATTGGGTCAGGATCAATAATGGAAAGATCGAATACCGTCTTAGTGATGGAAGCGGCATCGCGGGCTCGGGCGCGGATATCAACACGCTGTCTGCCGGTGAAATCCTCAAAGATAGTTTCGTCTACGCGATACGGCTCGGCAATGGCACGCTGAGCGAGGCAAATGTCTCGATCTCGCTCACCGGCGCCAACGATGCGGCTTCGATCGTCGTCGATGCGACGGTCACCGACGATCGGGCGACGGTCGAGGCGGGTGCGGCCGGCAGCGGCGATCCGAATGCCTCCGGCAAGCTGACGGTCAGCGATGTCGACGACGGCGAGGCGGCGTTTGCCGCCCCGGCCTCCCTCAACGGCATCTATGGCAGCTTCACCTTCAATGCCGCCAGCGGCAGCTGGACCTATACGCTCGACAATAACCGGGCCGCGACGCAGGCGCTCAACCAGGGCGACGCCGTCAGCGACACGCTGAGCGTCAGCTCGCTCGACGGCACGGCCAGCCACAACATCGTCGTCGCCATCACCGGCGCAGATGATGGTCCAGCTAGGCAGGCGCCGACCGACATTAAGCTGACGCCTGTCGTTCCGGCGGATAGCGTTAACTTCAATAGTTTTGAGTTCAGTGGGCTGCTGACGGCGACTGATCCCGACGCAGGTGGATTCAGCTTCAGCATTGCCTCGCAGTCGAATCCGGGCTTGTTTTCGATTACCGGCAATACGCTTCATTCGGATGCGCTATCGACGAACGGTACATTTTCAGTGACGGTAACGGCAACGCAGACCGGTGATCCTATAGGCCCGGCCTTCGAAAAGACCGAGACGTTCACGATTATCACCGGTGGCAATGGCAACTCAGTGGACAATCCGACCGGTGGAACGGGCGACGATATGCTCTACGGCGGTGGCGGTAACGATATGATGTTCGGGCTCGGAGGTGACGACGCTCTTTTCGGCCAAGACGGCAACGACACCCTAAACGGTGGTGCTGGCAACAACACCCTGACCGGGGGCGTGGGAAATGATACCTTCTTTTTCCAAAAGTTTGCCACCACCACGAACCATATGACTGACTTCAACGCTGGGACGAATAGCACAACCGTGGACAGGTTCCAGTTGGACGTCGGAGGCGGCACTTTCGAGTTCGCCGTCGGCAACAACAATACAAGCGTGGACAATGTGAAGGTGGGAAACAACGGCACGATCAATGTTGCCGGAACGGAGGTTGCCGTCAAAACGGACGTGAGCGTCACGAACGCAACCGTCCAGAGCACCATCAATAGTTACAGCAACATAACCACAGGGGCATTGTTCGTGTTCCACAACACGGATCTCGGCCATGCGGCGGTCTACTACGATCAGAACCCAAGTTCAGCCGGCGGCGCGGTGCTGGTTGCTGAATTCGACAACATCACCACCCTCAGCGGGCTTACAAATTTCAACTCGGGCGACTTCTTGTTTAGCTGAGGCGGTCTGTGATCTCGACCAGCATTCACCGCAGACGCAGCCCAATGGAGACCTCGCCTGCGGCGTACGTACTCGGGCCTGACGGGGAGGTCCCGGACGTTTGTGCGCCCAGCGCGCTGGGCGCGACGGATTCATCGGGTGGTGGATAGCATCAGGTCACACGCGTTGCGGCAGCCTGCCGACCTCAATTGCCATCGTTGGGCCGTGCCTTGGCGCTGTCATTGCTGCTGTCCGAGGCGGTTTTTCCGTCCGGCTGTTGGCCGAAATAGGTGCCGCCGAGGTGGCCGCCGGCGCTGGTGTTCTTGACCTGCTGTTCGGCGCGTTTCTGAAGTTCACGGGCGTTGGTCTTGCTCATTTTCGGCTCCATATTTGAGGTCGACCTGTGGTCAACCGATGGAGGCCGACACTGTTCCATATTTTTCTGAGCCAACCGCCGGGGCTGGCTGTTCGGTGAGAGCAAAAGATCGGCCGCTGGCATTTGTGAGACTGGGCGGGAACAGTTCGGGGTTTTGCCTGTTGTTCGAATTCAACATGGAGAAACGAACATGGGCATGACGACACCAAAAGCCGGCGCCCCCGGCACGACCGACCAGTCTCCCCGCTGGGAAGGGCCGAAGGGAAATAAGCCTCGCGGCTACATGAAGGCCAAGGACGATCCGGATCGCGACCGCGACGCGCATGGCGAAAACAATCGCGACCCCGAGACGAAGAATATCAGTGACGCCCTGAAGCAGAAGGGCGATTGACATGGCCGATCCCAAAAAAGACGCAGCCGGCCAGTTCGCCAAATCCCAGGCGGACCGCAAAAGCAGCGGCGTAATCAGCGCCAAGCCGACCGTTATCACGGGCTCGGAGGATGCGACGGTCAACAAGAACCCGCCCGGCAAGAAGAAGCCCGAGAAGGATTGGGACATCAATTACGACCCCGCCGATAGGAACGAGAGCCGGTCGCACTAGCTCAGGCTGTCGCTGGTTCTCCTCACCAGCCAAGCCGGGAGGCATTTCCGTTTTTTCCAGTCACGGAAATGCTCCATTTTTGTATGCGGACACGGTTACGCTACCCACCGAAATAGGCCGGATGGTCGATATCGGCGAGGAGGCCGGGCTGTTGCGGCTGCCAGCCGAGCAGCGCGCGGGTATGCTCGCTCGAGGTCGGGATGTCGAAGCCGGCGAACATGGCGAACCAGCCGAAATGCTCGGCCGCTTCTTCCCGTGCGAGCGAGACGGCGGGCACATCGAGCCGCCGGCCGATGACCTCGGCGATCTGCCTGAAGGGAACTCCCTCTTCGGCGACTGCCAGGAACGGGCCGCCGACGGCGCCGCGCTCGAGCGCCAGGCGATAGACGCGGGCGGCATCGAGCCGGTGCACGGCCGGCCAGCGGTTCTGCCCTTCGCCGATATAGGCCGAGACGCCCTTGCGCCGGGCCAGATCGATCAGGATCGGCACGAAGCCGTGGTCGCCATGGCCATGCACCGAGGGCGGGAGCCGGACGGTGGAGGCGCGCACGCCACGGGCGACAAGCGATACCGCGGTGATTTCGGAGGCGCGAGGGTAGGTCTCCGACGTCGGCATGGGCGGATCCTTCTCGGTGCCAACGCGACCAGGGGCAAAGCCGAGGCCGGCTGTGACCAGTAGCGGACGATCGGAGCCTTGGAGGGCTTCGCCGAGCGCCTCGATGGCGCGCCGGTCGGCGGCGCAGTTCTCGGCGAATTTCGAGAAATCATGGTTGAAGGCCGTGTGGATCACGGCGTCCGCCTCCGCCGCACCGCTCTTCAGGCTTTCGAGATCATCGAGCATGCCGTGATGGACTTCGGCGCCGGCAGCCGCCAGTTGACCCGCTCCTTTGTCGGAGCGGGTGAGGCCCAACACCTTGTGCCCGGCGGCGATCAAATCATCGACGACGGCCGAGCCTACCCAGCCGGTGGCTCCAGTAACGAATACGCGCATTTGATATCTCCAGTTTTGCTGGAGACACATATCGGCCCTGCCTCTATCATGGTAAAGTAGTGACATTATCATGGTATAAAGGCTAACAGGATGAGTGAATTCGTCACCTCGGACAACCGGCTCGGCGCCTATCTGAAGGGTCGCCGCGTCAGACTCGATCCCGCCGCCCTTGGCTTTGCGGGGGAGAGGCGGCGCACGCCGGGTTTGCGCCGCGAGGAGGTGGCGAGCCGCGCCAATATCAGCCCAACCTGGTACACCTGGCTGGAGCAGGGGCGCGGCGGGGCGCCGTCTGCCGACGTGCTCGACCGGATCTCGCGCGCGCTGATGCTGACGGATGTCGAGCGCGAGCATCTCTTCCTCATCGGCCTCGGCCGGCCACCTGAGGTGCGCTACCACAGGCAAGAGGGCGTGACGCCGAGGTTGCAGGGCGTGCTCGATGCGCTGGACCCGAGCCCGGCGCTGATCCGCAACGCCATCTGGGACGTGATTGCCTGGAACCGGGCGGCGACTGTGCTTCTAACCGACTACGGCGCGCTGCCGCCGGAAGAGCGCAACGTGCTGCGCTTCATCTTCCTCGATCCGCGCGTACGCGCCGCCCAGTACGACTGGGAAAGTGTCGCCCGCTTCGTCGTCGCCGCCTTCCGCGTGGATGCGGCCCGCGCGGGTGCTGCGGCCGAGGTCGAGCCCCTCGTTGACGAACTCTGCCGCAAAAGCCCCGAATTCCTGGCGATGTGGCGCGACAACGACGTGCGCAGCCACGGCGAGGGCGCCAAGCACATCAAACACCCCATCCTCGGCCCACTCGCTTTCGAATATTCCGCCTTCCAGGTGGATGGCCGGCCGGATCTCAGCATGGTGGTGTACAACCCGGCGACGGCGGAGGATGCGACGAAGATCAGGGAGCTGGTGGGCTGAGGTGAGGCATTGGTCGATCGATGATATAGCGGCCTTCATCGCCTCGCCGCGGTCTTGGTCGCCGCGTCGGTCTTGATGGTGCTGTCTGCGTCGGCGGCATCCGCCTGGGGCGAAGCCTCCAAGCATGACAAAGCTGTGAAAAGCTAAAATACTACTCCTGCTAGAAAATTCGTTGACCGTGCCGGTGTCAGCTGCTTTCCTCCCGATAGACCAAGGCGAATGGATCTTGAAGGAGATATCCATGACAGTGCTTGCAAAACCTGTGGCGGTTGATGATGTCAGCAGCGCTTCCGAGAATGACGTGATCTCGGGCAATCTGCTGGATAATGATCTGGCCGGGGGCTCCGGCAACATGTTCCTCAACTTCTTCGATGGCGAGCGGGTTCTCGCCAAGACGGCCGGGCAGATCACCGATATCGAGGGTGAATACGGCACGTTTCACGTCAAGGCCGACGGCTCTTATACCTATACGCTGAACGAGGCGGCCAAGGCGGGCTTCGTTGACGGAATGACGTTGACGGAGACGATCGGCTACAAGATCTCCGACGGCGCCGGCAATACCGATGTCGGCCATTTCACGCTCGACATTCACGGGGTCACGAGCCCGCCGGTCGCGGTCGACGACGCCTTCTCCTTCCGCGAAGGAAGCGAGATGGCCCGCAACGTGCTCGCCAATGATCACCCGGGAGAGGCGGGCACGCTCTTCCTGCGCTCGGTCGAGGGCACGAGCATTCCTGCCAGTCAGGGGCAAGGGCAGACGACCGACGTGGCGGGTGAATTCGGCACCTTCCATTTCGCAAGCGATGGAAGCTTCACCTACGATCTCAATCCAGCCGTCAAGGCGGGCCTCGATGACGGCGAGCATGTCACCGAGAAACTCCAATATTACAAGGTCTCTGACGGCGCCGGTCACGCGGATGCCGGCGTGATCACCCTGACCGTCGACGGCGTGACGGACGGGAAGTCGTTGAACACCGATCATGTCGAGGCCCAGGCGGATGTGGTGCGCCCCTTCCTGGACCATTACGAACTCCAGGGGGTCGCGGTCGATCCGCTAACGGGCAAGTATTACGTCAGCTCCGGCCATGGTTTCCCAGATGATTCCATGGTGAGCGTTTACGACAACGCCGCGGCATTTGAAGCCGACAACGCCAGCGGCGCCATCTCTCTCGGCGACTATGACAAGGGCGAATATGACATCGGCGGAACCTATTTTTCGGTCCGCGGCGGCGAGATCATCGGCCGAACCAACGAGGCGAGAGGCGAGGAGGACCCTTTCCCCGATCAGACCTATCTCGCAAAGTGGGATGCCGCCGACGGATCGTCCGATCAGCGGGGCGACCCGATCCCGGACCTTATCGGCGAGAATGGGGCGGGTACGTTCGACTGGGGTGGATTCACAGCCGTCAATACGATGCAGGATTCGACCGGCATTTACGTCGTCGGCCGCATCGATGATGCCATCTGGCAGGTCTCCAAAATCGATCCCGACACGCTAAACCCGATCGAGTCCAAGACCTTCGCTGCCGGCGGGCTCGGCTACGGCTTTGCCGTCGACGGCACGTTCTTCTTCGGCGATTCCTCCAACAGCGAGCATATCGGCACGGCCTTCGACTTCGAAACCGGGGTCAAGACAACGGTTGACGTCAACATCGCCATACCGGGAGACGACTTGATCACCAACGTGGTCTATGACTCAGCGGCGGATAATCTCTACCTCACCAACACCGGGACCGACGAAATCTCCGTGGTGCACAATATCTCGGACGTCCTGTTCGTCTAGCKCATCGGCCCGAAAATCGGAATCGATTTTCGGAAAGCACGATGCGAGGATTGAAAGTGTTAGAGCGTCCTTTGTGCGCCCGAAAGGACGCACGGCGCTCTAATGGGCCTTACCGCTCGAATGCCGACGCCGCCCCGCCCGTTCTCTTGACGGCGGGGCGTTTAACGGCGGCGTGAGGCGCGGATGCGGGCAGCGGGCTGCCTTCCAGGCCGGTCGCTACCACTGAGACGCGGAACTTGCCGTCGAGGCTGCGGTCGAGATCGCCCCGACGTATGCAGTCTTGCCGTTCCGGACAAGGCCGCTCTCCAGCCAGTACGAGGCGTCTCCGGCTGTTCCGGCAGCGAGAGCGGCGGGCCGTGCTGAACATGGATGGCGGCCGACGCCTTCAGCCGGCCGCGTGGACCGGTTTCGGCCGATGAATTGGAACCATGAACCCGCCATGCTGTTTACCTGGAAGGCGCAGAAGCGCCGATAACGGGGATGCCGATTGCCGGCCAACCCGGTAATGACGATCGGCCTTTCGGTTCGCCTATGGAGKAGCACGACATGCAAACGACCCGATCGAAAGAACTGGCGGACGAATACCTGCGGCTTGGCGGCAAACGGCTGGCCAAGATCGATGACAATATCGTCAAGATCCGCCACTGGGATGATGACACGCCGGAGGCCGAGGCCTTCTGGCAGAAGCACATTGAGCCGTTGGATGACAAGCGCCGCGTAGAGGTCGAAACGCACCTTCCCACGATCAACGACAGGTGATCGCGAATCAACGACCGGTGATCGCGGCGATTTCCCCGGAGCGCAGGACATTGAAGCACGACAGCGCCGCGCGTCTGAAAAGACGCGGCAGGCTGTTGTGCTCGGATATGTCGCGCCGCTGCGCTTACTGCAGCGTGCGCGTCTGAACCTGCTCGGCGGCGTGAGGCGCGGATGCGGGCAGCGGGCTGCCTTCGAGGCCGGTCGCCACCACCGAGACACGGAACTTGCCGTCGAGGCTGCGGTCGAAGATCGCGCCGACGACGATATCGGCGTCTTCCTGGACTTCGTCGCGAATGCGGCTTGCCGCCTCGTCCACTTCGAACAGCGTCATATCCGAACCGCCGGAGATCGAGATCAGCACGCCCCTGGCGCCCCGCATCGAGATATCGTCGAGAAGCGGGTTGGCAATTGCTGCTTCCGCCGCCTTCATCGCGCGGCTTTCACCGGAGGCTTCGCCGGTACCCATCATCGCACGGCCCATGCCTGACATGACCGACTTCACGTCGGCAAAATCGAGGTTGATAAGGCCTTCCTTGACGATCAGATCGGTTATGCAGCCGACGCCGGCATAGAGCACGCGGTCGGCCGTCATGAAGGCATCGGCGAACGTCGTTTTTGCATCAGCAATGCGAAAGAGGTTTTGATTGGGAATAACGATGACCGTATCGGCCGCCTGGCGAAGCGCCTCGATGCCGATTTCCGCCATCCGCATGCGGCGGTTGCCTTCGAAGGTAAAGGGCTTGGTGACGACGCCGACCGTCAGGATGCCGGCGGCACGCGCAGCGCGGGCGATGACAGGTGCAGCACCCGTGCCCGTTCCACCGCCCATGCCGGCGGTGACGAAGCACATGTGCGAGCCGGCCAGGTGATCCATGATCTCATCGAGCGACTCTTCGGCAGCCGCATGGCCGACCTCAGGCAGCGAACCGGCGCCGAGACCCTCCGTCACATTCGCGCCAAGCTGGATGCGGCGCGTCGCCTTGGAGGTGGCCAGCACCTGAGCATCCGTGTTTGCGGCGACGAATTCGACGCCTGCCAGCTTTTCCGCGATCATATTGTTGATCGCATTGCCACCACCACCACCAACGCCGATGACTGTAATATGCGGCCGTAGTCCAGAAATGCCGCTCTTGGCGTCCGTCATCGCGCTCTCCTTTGATGTTTCGTTCATGCCCACCCTCGTTTGCGGACGGCGAATCGGGCGTCAGGATACTCGAGCAACAAGGCAGAGGCGAGGCGAAAGACGTGTCAGCGGGAGCGGCGGTGACCGGGAAGGGGCTGGGTTGCTGCTTTGAGGGAGGGAGCATCAAGCCGGGAGCTGAGAATTACGCTTCAGGGATAGGTCGCGAAAGCAGCCTTGCGCCAAAAGCGGGCATCCTATCGAGATAAAACGCTATCGTACGTTTCCTGCCCCCATCGGCGAGGTGGCGGCCGTGACAGGACTCCCTTACGCGAACCGGACCGCTGTTCTCGCGCGCGCCTTTGCGACGACTTCCTCGCGATCGCGAGCCGAGCCGCGGTGGAAAGCACAAAACCGGAAGACGCAGAAGCGCCGATGACAGGACGCCGATCGCAGGACGCCGGCCTTATCCCGGCAATGACGATCGGTCGCTAGGGAAACGCGTCAATGACGTTTTGATACACAATATAGAAGTGTTCGCCAACTTTGCTGACGCTGAAGGGCCAGTCCGAACCAGGATAGAGATTGACGCATTCTTTCTTTTCCGAGCACAATTTTTGGGTTCGCTGTTGCCAGGCGGCGGATTGCTCGCCGCTGGGCAAGGCAATCTCATCACTCTCATCATACACAAGCGTCGTGGATGTTATCGCCTTGAACATACTGTCCAATGCAAATGTCCTGAATCGCGGCTCACCGCTCGTCACATCGGTTCGTTCGATCTCTGCCAGATACGTTTGCTTGTTCAAAGCAAATCGAACGCTGTCGGGCGTTATGCCGGTAGCAGCAACGATGTAAATAATGACTAGCCACGGAAGGGGCGTGATCAAGAGCGACACGACACGCCACCAGCGCCGCCGCGCCAAGTTGATGCAGATGGAACCGGTCACGGCGATCACGGTCAGCGCGAGAGTGATAAGGCCGATGATCCACCAGTCCCATTTGGGGGCCAGCCACCATAGCCAATTTTGCGCCAGGTACGGCAAAAACCAGATTGCGTATGTCCAAGTAAACTTGTCATCACGTTTTTCCGACTCTGCCACGTTTAGCTACCGGTCATTTATTGATTCCCTGATCAACAATAACACGCAGGATAGATGGCGATTTGAAAGAGGGGTGGCACTGATGACCTAGCTGAAACACGACCAGCTGATCGCGGCCGCGATGCTGGCCACAACGATGACATCCCTGCGTCAGGCCGAAGCCGCTGAGTGCGAGTAGGAAACCTTCGAAGAGGCGGGATATGTCGTCTGTACTGTTGAAGCTGACAAGCCGACCCCTTGGCGAAACGTTGGCCACATGAGTTTCTGGATGTCGCTGATCGGGTTATCGGCTTACAGCCTTCTTACGTGCCCCACGAACTTCCAGCATTACTGGCGGATATAGCTGAAGCGGCCCCGGCCCTCCGAAGCACGATCGCTTGGCGCCGCCTCCACAGCCTTGTCACGGGTTGAGCTCATCTGAACGAATGATGCCATTGTTTAGCTTGTCGTCATCACGCAGGAACCAACCCCACCACCACCGGCAAACACAACACACACCGTAACCCCACCGCCCCATTTACCTCGAGCACCAGCGACCCACCATACAATCCCGCGAGTTCGTTGACGATACTCAGCCCAAACCCGTTGCCCGGCACGTGTTCGTCCTCCCGCACACCCGGCAGCAGCACGGCATCGCGCCGATCCGGCGGTATGCCCGGACCGTCGTCCTCGATGGTGATGCGGGCGGTTGGGCCGTCGCGGTGGGCGCGGAGGGTGACGTGGGAGGCGGCCCACTTGAAGGCGTTGTCGATCAGGTTTCCGAGCATTTCCTCGACATCGCTTTCGTCGCAGGCGACGCGCAGGCCCGGCGCGATATCGGTGTCGAAGGCGATGTTGCGTTCGGCGTGGATCTGGCTGATTGCCCGGTGGAGATCGGCGACGGAGACCGCGAGGTCGGTGCTGGCGACATTGTCCGACGAGGCCATCACGCGGCGGGCGGCGGCGAGGTGGTGTTTGATCCTGTTGTCGATGCGGGCTGCGAGGCTGCGTAAAGCGCCTTGCGGATCGTTCTTCTCGTCGAGCGCGAGCAGCAGGCTCGCCACGGGGGTCTTGAGGCCGTGGGCGAGATTGGCGAACTGCATGCGCGTCGCCGAGAGCCTTTCCTCATTGGCTGCCAGCAGCGCATTGGTTTTCAGCGAGAGCGGCGCAAGCTCGACGGTCGCTTCATCCGGCAGGCGGGCGCGTTCTCCCCGGTTGATGGCATCGATATCGGCCGCCATGGATTTCAGTGGGCTGAGACCAAAGCGGATCTGCCAGAGCGTGCCGGCCATCAACACAAGGCCGAGCAGCAGCATGCAGGGCACCAGCCAGAAGAGAGCGCGGAGCGCCGGGCCGACGAGGGCGATCATCGGCGCCGTCGCGGTGATCGTCAGCGTCATGCCGTCAATGCTGCGCACGGCTTGGCGCAGGTAGAGCGGCCCTCTTCCCCGATCACCGCCGCTGCCTGATGTTGGCATGCCCATCAGCACATGGCGCAGGTCCTGCCGTGGCGGCGGTGCGTCGATCGTGCCGTTCATCAGGGAGCGCGAGGTCAGGCGTTGCTGCCCGTCGTCGATCTGCCAGTACCAGCCGGAGGAGGGGCGATCGAAGGGCGGCGCATCGAGCGGCGCGGAGAGGGCGATCCGTCCCACAGCGTCACGCATCACCGCGCCAGCAAGCGCGTTGATCTGGGTGTCGAGACGCTGGTCGATCTGCTCGCGCACTACCGTCTTCAGCGCCAGCCACAGCACGATGGCGGCGACGACAAGCGCCAGCGTCACGAAGATGCCCGAAAACATCAGCAGCCGGCCGGCGATCGATCTCGGTTTGAGGGACGGGGCCTTCATGGCGCCACTGCTGCCGTCAGCATATAGCCGCGGCCGCGCACCGTCTCGATCCGATCGGCCCCGAGCTTCTTGCGCAGGCGGGCGATGATGACCTCGATGGAATTGGAGTCGACTTCGGCATCGCCGTCATAGACGCGCTCGGTGAGTTCACGCCGGTCGACGATCATCTCCTTGCGCAGCATCAAGCAGGAGAGCACCCGCCATTCCAGCGCCGTCAACTTCAGCGGCAGGCCGTCGAGCTCGAAGGTACCGAGCTGCGCATCGAAGACCAGCGCGCCGCAGACGAGCCGCGAGGCGGCGTGACCGGACGCCCGGCGCACCAGGGCGCGCAGGCGCAGCACCAGTTCCTCCACCTTGAACGGTTTGGCGAGGAAATCGTCGGCGCCGGCCTTGAAGCTCGAGACCTTATCCGGCCAGCCGTCGCGCGCCGTCAGCACCAGAACCGGCAGGTTGCGGTCGCCCTCGCGCCAGCCCTTCAGCACGCTGACGCCATCGATCTTCGGCAGGCCGAGGTCGAGGATCGCGACATCGAAGAGTTCGGTCAGCCCCGCATGGAGAGCGTCCTCGCCGTTGCGAGAGATATCGACGACGAAGTTCTCCGATCGGAGCACGGCGGCAATCCGGCCGCTCAGGTCTTCGTCATCTTCGACGAGCAGTACGCGCATGGGGCAGGGCTTTCATCGCAGAGCATCTCTGGGAACGGGTCAAAACTATCGGGCCGAGCTTAACTCAATCTGAACGGAGAGGTTCAGGCAGGCGAGGGGGTGTGGCGGCTAGATTGCGGCCATTACTGAAGCAAGGAGCAGATATATGCCTGATGAAGACCAGGACAACGAACATGCCGAAGGCGCAACGCCCGTGCCGCGCCGGCGCCGGCTGGCGATCCCCGTGATCGCCGCGGCCGTGGCGCTTATTATCGGTGCTGCCGGGGGCGCGAGCGCCGTGAAGATGATGCGTCCCACACCCGAAATGGCGCCGCTGACGCCCGTGGCGATTTCGGCGATGCCGGCATCAAGCCTCATCACCATCAAGGGCAAGGTCGCCGAGATCTACGGCAACAGGTTCGTGCTGCAGGACGAGAGCGGCAAGGCGCTTGTTGAAACCGGCCGGGCTGGCGAGGATGGGGACCTTGTCGCGAAGGATGAAGCCGTCACCGTCCAGGGACGCTTCGATGACGGCTTCGTGCATGCGAGCTACCTTGTTCGCCAGGATGGACGAACCGAAGCGCTGCGTCCGCCGAAAGGCCCGCCCCACAGACGATTTGCAGATTTCGATCACAGGCCCTGACAGGCGTGAACCAAAGCCGCGCTGCGGTGTTTACCTACGCAGTTGATATCTCCGACACAGGAACGTTCCCATGCAAAGACTTCTTCTCTCAGGCATTGCCCTTGCCGCGCTCGCCGGCGTCGCTTTCGCGCAACAAACGCCCATCCCGCCATCGGCCGGCACTCCGCCCGCCGCGGCCGAGCCCAGCACACCGCCTTCGCCGCCGCCGCCAGCGCCTCCGTCTGCCTCCGGTGACGATGGGTCGATGATGGATGGGCCGATGATGGACCGGCCGGACGCGAGAGAACGTCCCGATCGCCCCGATCGCCAATGGCATGGCCCGAGAGGCGAGATGGGCTTCGGCGGCGACGGCGGCTTCCGTGGCGACAGGGGCTTCCGCGGTCATCGTCCGATGCTCCCGCCGCCCTCCAAGGCCGCCCATTTCCGCATCGAGGACGGCAACACCAAGATCGACCTGAAATGCGCCGAGGACGAACCGATGAAGGCCTGCGCGGATCTGCTGCTCCAGGTGATGGACCGCCTGCAAGGGCAGGACTGATCATCTGCGCTTGAGGCGGATTCCGGATGATGATGCGGTTGCCTGCGTTTTCTAGCGGGCGATTGCAGTTTGACGCGAACAGATGCTCGGGACAAGCCCAAGCATGGGGGAAGAGGGGCGCGTTCTCTCGCGGGCGGTTTGTGGGTTTCTTGGAGGCCGCGGCTCGGTGAAACGAACCGTCACCCCGACCTCAACAGGCGCCTGCTATTTGATGACGTTCACGTTCATCACGGTTTCCTCGATCTTCCCGTCTCCATAGGGGGAGCTGAGGACGATCCTGTCGCTGCCGATGTAGCCTGGCTCCGATGTATAGTAGCCAACGACGCCTCCCACCTTGACCGTCCGGCATTTCGCCAGCTTTCCCGCTGCATTGGGAAAGACCGGTTCGTGGACGATCTGGAGACGGCCATGCTTAGGCTGCTCCACGATATGCGTAGCCGGATAATCGGCATGGCTGCAATCGTTGTTGATATGCCAGGTCTGACCTATCCGCGTCCTTTCGCCACTAAGCGCCGTTATCGATTTGGACTTTTGTCTGAAGCTATTGGAGGTCGTTGTGCAACTCGAAAGCGAAATCACCGCCACTGCCAAAATCAAGCATGCAAAGAAATTTTTCACTATAAATCCTCAACTTTTGCTTGAATGAATATTGGATTCCTCTCAGGAGTCACTCAGGGGGCAAAGCCCCGATCCGGGAATTCTCTTGCTTGCAAATATCGGCGAGGTGCAATCTAGACGTGTCGTGGCGTGGGTCTTTCTGCTCGCAGTAGGTGCAGGGGTACTCCCGGCCGGCACCGGCGATGCCGGTGGCGTCCCTTTTTCCGCCAGCCGGAATGTTCCTGACTACAAGGCTTCGATGACCGTCCGAGATCCCTATCCTTTCCATCATAAGCCGAATGAATATTCGCGCTCGGTCTTTCATCACGACGGCTGGACCCGGGTCGAAGAGATCCAAGGCAATGAGGCAAACATCGCCTATGGAAGCGCCCTTGATAACGTCGTGTTATGGACGAGAAGGTTCGGCGACGAAGACTTTACGAGGGTCGACATCGACAAGACCAAGCCGCGGGAAGCAAGGGAAACCGGGGATGCAGAGAGTCGGGCCGGTGAAGCTTGCAAATGGTCGGAGATCACCCGCAAAGGCTCGCAGGATGGACCGATCTGGCTCAGCTGCCTGTCAGGTGACGGCATTGAAATTGGCGAAAAGGTCTTGTTCAGTAGCAAGGAGCTCATGACCGAAACGCGATTGGTCAGGCTCGAGCGAAAACCTGTTGCGGATTCCGAAGTCAGGCCCCCGAAGAGGCTCTTCGATCCCGGGTTCTGGCTGAAGCCGTTCAGGGACTATCCAGATAGGCCCGCAGATCGCGTCGACTTTGAAGCCAGAATGACCGGCATGCACTCAGACCTCAGAATCCTCAGGCATTATCCCTGGCAATCCGAAGAGCGTCGCGGCAAGGACGGATCGGTGCGATTCACGGTTTGGAACGACCTCGAAAACCAGGGAATCAACCTCATTTACTCCAAGCGCGAATATAGTCTTCAAGCTTTCCGCTCGCCGCTTGATCCCGCACAACCGTTCAATCAACTCTACGCTGAAAGAGGTCAGGCCGACGTGAAACGTAGAGATAATCACCTTGGTGAATCCTGCGCCTGGTTCAACATGACGCCCGACTCTGCAGACGCGGGCAGAATGGAATGTTTGACGCCGGATGGCGTGCCCCTGAAAGTCGACGCTTGGGCTTGGGGTGGGGACGGTGAAATCTACACCGCCGCCGAGCTCAAACGCCGCCCTGTCGACCTCAAGGAAATGCTGCCGCCGCGCGAATTGATCGAGCCCTCGGCGTGGGGATTTACGGTCGAGGACTGAGGGCGCCGCTCCCTGCATCCATCGGATGCCGGAACGCCCGCCTCGTCCTTCGAGGCCCCTGCGGGGCACCTCAGGATGAGGCTCTCTTTGGCGTTGGCGGACGGCGCACTGGCGCGAGACGGTGGCGCAACGGGAGCCGGGAGACATTCTCTCACGCTCATTGTTGGGTGCGGCATCCTCCAATGGCCCTCATCCTGAGGCGCGCAGCCCATAGGGCGGAGCCTCGAAGGACATGCTGCAACGCTGCTTCCAGCATCCATCCGGCCCCGGCGCACCCGAGAGACGAGGATGTTCGAGCTGACGCATCGAACGATCGGTGTCGTCGGCTCACCGCGTGACGCGAGCAGCCGACGTTGCGGAGTAGCGGTCGCCGTGGATTTCGATGCCAGAAAAGACCGCGTCGATCTCTGCCAGTTCTTTCGATGTGAAGGTGATGTCGGCGGCGGCGATATTCTCTTCCAGCCGGTGCAGCTTGGTGGTGCCGGGAATGGGGACGATCCAGGGCTTGCGGGCCATCAGCCAAGCGATAGCGACCTGGGCTGCGGTCGCGTTTCTGCGGCTAGCGATCGCCTCGATCGCATCGACCACCGGCTGGTTTGCCTTGCGGTTTTCGGCCGAAAGGCGCGGATTGGTCTTGCGGTGGTCGTTGCCGCCTTCGAAACTGGTGTTTTCGTCCATCTTGCCGGCCAGAAACCCGCGGCCGAGCGGGCTATAGGGCACGAAGCCGATGCCGAGTTCTTCGACGACGGGCAGGATTTCCCGTTCCGGGTTGCGCCACCAGAGCGAATATTCGCTTTGCAAGACGGTGACCGGCTGGACCGCATGGGCGCGGCGGATAGAGCCGGCATCAGCTTCGGATAGGCCGAAATGCAGCACTTTGCCGGCGCCAATCAGATCCTTCACCGTGCCCGCCACCTCTTCGATCGGCACGTCAGGGTCGACCCGATGCTGGTAGAAGATATCGATGCGATCGGTGCGAAGCCGCTTGAGGGCTTCTTCGACGACCACACGGATGCGTTCCGGCCGGCTATCCAGGCCGACTTCCGGCCGGCCATCCCTAAAGCCGAATTTCGTCGCGATCACCACCTCATCACGGATCGGCGCCAGCGCCTCGCCGACGAGATCCTCATTGGTGAACGGCCCGTAGGCCTCTGCCGTGTCGAAGAAGGTCACGCCCCGCTCATGCGCCGCCCGCAAGAGTGCAATGGCATCGCCGCGCTCCATCGCCGGCCCGCGATGATAGTTCAGCCCCATGCAGCCGAAACCGATTGCCGATACGTCAGGGCCTCTTTGGCCCAGCTTGCGTTTGATCATGCGGATGTCCTCCTCAGGTTTGATCGTAACCTAAGGGCAAAGGTTGGTATCGATTAGCCGGTGATATCGGCATGGGCTTATGAGTTGGGTTCATGAATGTCACCCGGCGAACTGTGAAGCGGCGAACTGCAAAGGGCGGCGAGGGCGCGTTTGCGCTGAAGGTCGATGGCTTGGCGTCATGACGCCAGCCGGAAGGCTCCGCTTTGCACGGCTTGGATAACGGCGCCCAGCGTCTCCTTCCTGTCGTGCCCATCCGTCGACAGAACATGTCGCTCAAACGCACCCAGCGATGAGAACTGTCGATGGAGCTCTGCAATAGGGCCGGGATCGGTCAGCGTGTTGCCGCCACGCTCCCGGCAGCGCCGGATGGCGACATCGAGCGGCGGACGCAGAATCACGTAGTGGAGGGGTGCCGCGATTTTCCGGAACGGTTCCAGGAACCACGGCCCGACGATGCCGTCCACGACGACGAAGTAGCCGCCGCCGGCATAGCCTGCCGCCGCCTTCGTCAACACGTCGACGACAACGATATTCTGTTCATGTGCTTCCGGCAGATAGGGCGGGATCACGCCGTTCTTGATGAAATGCCAGAAGTCGTCGGAATGAAGATGGACCTTCGGCGGGCCGGGCTCGCTGGCGAGCGCCTCGGCCGTCGTGGTTTTTCCCGAGCCCGGCGGCCCGGTGAGAATGAGAACTTCGCCCGTGTGGTTCATAGCATGGCAATTTCGCACGAAGCAGCATCGTTTCGCAATTAGCCGATAGGGGGTCGGCAATAGCCCGGCATGACCCCCTTCGTTCCGAAGAAGAAGCCGCTGAAGCGGCAGCTACTCCGGTAGCCCCGCCATCCTGAGAGCCTCGATATATCGATTGCGATCGTCCGGCCGCCGGAATGGTGGCAGTACGTCGGCGAGATTGGAAAGTCGGAGGGCCGGTCCTTCAGGCACAGGCGTGATTGTTTCCCGGGCTTGTGTTCCTCCCAGGATGGAATGCCGACCGATTTTCAGTATGTGCAGCCTCGTCAATGATTGGCGGGGCTTTTGCCGTCTGCCGGGCAGGTGGCTGCGGGTGTGGGCGAGTCCGCTCTGTTTGGGCAGGGACTGCTGATCTGGCATTCACCCTTCGCCATCACAGTCGTCTGTTTTTCCGCCGCGGCGATTTCGACTATGATGGGACGCTGGAACGATAGGGAGGGCACGGCATGATCGATCATATCACCATCGCAGTGAGTGACCTTGAGAGGAGCAAATTGTTCTATGAGCGCGCTTTCGAACCTCTGGGTTATCGCCTCTCCTTCGGGAAGGAGGGCGTGTTCTGGGCCTTCGATGTCGGCGGCAGCCTGTTCGAGATCCAGCACACCGACGATAAGCCGCCTCTGACGCGTGTGCACGTTGCCTTTCGGGTTCGGAGCAGGGCGGAGGTCGAGGCGTTTTATCAGGCCGCGCTCGAAGCCGGCGCCCGGGACAATGGCGCGCCCGGCCCGAGGCCGGAATATGAAGAGAACTATTATGCCTGCTTCGTTCTCGATCCCGACGAATACAATATCGAAGCGATGCTCAATGAGCCGGCGCCGCAAGGGTGAGGTGCAGGGCTCCGCTCACAGAATGCAATCGAGGGGGAAGTGGATATGTCCAGTTTCAGGAACGCCGTCGTCTCTTTGCCCGGCAAGGAGCGCGTGGCGAGCACGCCCTTCGGCGCGAGGATCGTCATCCATGCCACGGCCGCCGAGACCGGCGGCGCGTTCGGGATGTGGGAAACCTTCACGCCGCCCGGTCATGGTCCCGCCCCGCACACGCACACCCGGGAGACGGAATTCTTTCGGGTCATCCGCGGGCTCTATCGATTCCAATGCGGCGACGAGGCGTTCGACGCGCCTGTGGGAACCGTCGTCGTTCTGCCGCCACATGTACCCCACAGCTGGCGAAACATAGGCGAGGAACCCGGCCAGATGTTCGGCACGGTCACGCCAGGCGGCTGCGAGCAAATGTTCCTCGATATCGAGGCTTTTGGTGCCGATACGCCTGAGAAAATCGCGGTGATCGAAGCGCGACTGGGGATCATCAACGACATCACGCTGGCGCTCGGATTGACAGGCCCGCAACCGCGCTGATCGATCATCAGGGTGTCGATCGGATCCTCAGCCGGTGGCCGTCTTCAGACTTTGCGGCCAGAGGTCGAGAGGACCGAGCGGCGTTTTGCTCCAGTCGCGAGTCTGGATCAGCCGGCCAATTTCCCCGCCACCGACAGGAAAGCGAGCTGTGAGTGGCTGAGGGGATTCGGAATCCAAGGCTCGCTCCAAATTTTGATGGTCTTGCTAATTAGCTCATCCTTTGATTTTTTCCACCCATGGGTGTCACGGCTTCTTGTATCAATGTTGCGGCCACGCGGAGCGCGCCGGCGGCGCAATCTTGCGGCTGACGCTTCTACACCCGCAGCGGATCTCGCTCGCATTCCCGATACCACTTGAGGCTGAAATTTCCCAGTTGTTTACGAGCCGCTGGTACTCGTCGGCATCAAAGCGTTGGAGCCGCCGCTGATGATCCGATTGACGACACCATCGAGAGTGTTTTTTGCCATCACTGCAGTCGCCTATTTCCTCCAGATGGTGCCTGTCGTCAGCGAGATTCTGTTTTTTCTCGCGGTTATGGCCTGGCCGATCTTGCTGCTCAATCTCGGCTTTCTGGCGATGATTTTTGAATCGGCCTTCGGCGAGTCTCCGAGAATTCTGCTGATCTTTCCGGCGCTCTGGTTCGGTGGAAACGCGGCTGCCGCAACCTTGAGCCAGATCCGCCTGTCGGACCTGCGATCCGAAGTCGAACGGATGAACGAGGGCAAGACGCTAGGCTTCGATCCCGCGTCTCAGACGGTGGTGCTTGACGGAGAGGAAGCCATGTCCGGCGTCGCGTCCCGTCTGGTGGGGAGTTACGACGCCCCCGTCGCCTTTGCGCGGCAGACAGGCGGGAGCAAATTGCTGGCCTTCACAATGGGTGGTCGCGACATTTGCCAGAAAGCATGGGACCGGCGAAGCGGCTTATGGAAAAAGGATATATCGCCCTCCGGATATCAGGAGAACAATAAACTCGTTCATGGCCTCTGCGTCATCCGATACCCGGCCGCACCCCCGCCAAGCCGGATCGCGGTCAAATCCAGGGCCTATCAAAAATCGGAGGGTTTCCTGCTTCCCTTCGAATTGAAGGAATTCACGTTGACCGATGCCAGCGGTAAATCAGTGAGCGTCTATGCCGGAACCGCGCAGACCTTGAGCTGGTATCCGTTGCCCATATTGGGCTGCTCCTACATCGAGAAACCGCACCTGAAATGCTATGAGTATGTCTTCAGGCTTTCGGCAGACCCGGTTGGCGGTCGAGCTTCCCGTGAGAGCGACTTACCGGTTGACGTCATTGCCCGCGCATTGGGCCTTGAAAAGGCTCCCGCCAGCACTCGTGCTGCAAAAATCAACGCGGACAGGACCGATCTTCCTTAGGGGTTCGGTTACCGGTCGAGGACGTTCGTGCCGTGGCATCGAACGATCGACGTCACTGTCCTTCCATTCCCCGGCGTCCAAATGCAGTTCTTGCACCATTGACCTGAGGTCTGGGAACGTCGGTCGTCGTCACGCGATGCCTAGGTGCCACGGGCGGTTCGCGTCGCTGGGGCTCATCGGTATCAGGGGATGTCCAAGTGAAACGATAATCGCTCGGGCAAAACAGGAGTGACGCATTCAATGTAAAATTGGCGATCTTGGCGATTGTGGAGAATGCCGATACAGCGGCAGAGCCGGAAAAAAGCAGCGCGACGAAAAAAACAAAGATGTTGAGTGAGATCACTCCCAACAGAATGGGCTTCGGCTTGAAACCCATGTCGCGTATTCTTGCAGCTTGCAAGCTGTAGCTAACCCACAGAAGGGGCGGTCCGCACAGGATCCCCAGCGCAATCAAGACCGTGAAGAAGTCCTTGGTGCCCTGCTGCCTCATCACCAGCAGAACAGCAGCTAGCACTGCGCCGAAGACAAGGCCGATGCATGTGCTCGTGCAGAAATACTGCAGCCTTGCCACCCGCCCACGGAAAGAGAAAAGCACATCCAGCATTCGATCCCCCTTTTTTACGCGATATATCGAAGGGTGTTTTCGAACCTCTGAAAGACATCGGTAAAATCTGATCGAAAGGGTGTGTGTTGGGCGAGGGGGCCAGGCTCAACTCTTGTCCTTGGGGCAGGCGGGGCCGGGCGGGAGTGTCTGCGAAAGCCTCCCGTCGATGATCTCTTGCGATCGTCATGCTCGCTCGGCGAAAGCGTGATCGCGCTGCATCCGTCGGCTACTCTGCCTATGATCGAGCCCTCGCTCACTCCAGATAGTCGAATTCGTGCAAGTCCATGATCACGTCCTGAGCAAACCGAACGATCGCTCCGCAGAGGAGCAGTGTTGCCACGATGAAAAGAATGCCGGCTCCGTAGGAATAGCGAAGCCCGAAGAACCCGGTTGCGAAAACAATGCCGAGCAGCAGTCCTGCGCATAAGCCGCTGCCCAACGACAGGAGAATGCCGTTTCTGAGGAGCCTCGCGCGGGTCTTGAGGCGCGGAACGTCATTCTTCATCTGCGCTTTTTCCGAACCGTCCGGGATTGCGTTCAAAAGCCTGGCCCTGGCAACGACGGCACCCAGTCGTGCCGTCAGCAAAGAGATAAAGGCCGCCACCGCCCCGAGGAAAAAAGCGGGAGCGGCTGCACGCGAAAACATATCGGTCATCTCGACAACTGTCGGCACAAAACTCATCGTGTCGTCTCCCTGAACCTCTGCCGAGCCGGCTTCAACAGGATCGCGTCGACTTCGAAGTATCGGACTGCCTCGCGACATTGCCGGTTTTCTATGAAACGGAGCTGCTGCGGCAATGGTCAAAGAGCGCGTGCAGCATGGCTCCATCCACTCCATCATGCGCTCCGATGGCGACGATCCGGGTCCATGGTTCCCGGCCGTTCCATTCATCCCCTACTGCGATGTCCACACGCTTGCCGACAACCTGAAGAATGACCCGGCGCGTGGGTTCTTCGACGGTACGAACTATGCCTTTGCATCGATAGATGCCGGCGGGAAGCTTGCGCGCCGTTTCCCGGAGTGCTTCCAGTGAGAGGGGCTCTTGCCTCTCGTAGCTCCAGGTCGCGAAGGCTTGAGCGTGATCGTGCCGATGATGATGATGGTGATGCCCGCAACCGGGATCGCGGCAGTCGGAGGGATGGCCGGGTTTTTCGCGGGGAGGCATGGCATCGAGCCGCAAGGGATCGAAGCAACCGGCCGACAACAGGATCTCCAGCGGTACATTCCCGTGGGATGCCTGGACGAGACGATAGCGCTGGAAACGATCGTCGAGCCATGCCTTGATCCGCTTGATCTCCTCAGGCGGGACAAGGTCGATCTTGTTGAGGATCAGCATGTCTGCGAATGCCACCTGGCGAAGCTTCAGCTCCATCATCTCCGGTGCCGCGAAGATCTGCTCCGCGTCCATGATGCACATGATGCTGTCCAGCCTGATGCGGTCGCGCAGGTCGTTGCCCATGAAGGTGAGTGCGATGCCGGATGGGTCCGCCACCCCGCTCGCCTCGAGCAGGATGTATTCGGGCTGTTCGGGACGCTCTATCACGTGCATCACCGCAGCGACGAGATCGTCGCGGATGTTGCAGCAAACGCAGCCATTGGCGAGACTGACGAGGGTTCCGTCGTTCTCCAATCCGACAACGAGTTCGGCATCGATATTGGTCGCGCCAAAGTCGTTTACCAGCACAGCGACGCGAAGACCGTGATGGCCCGTGAGAATGCGATTGAGAAGCGTCGTCTTGCCCGCGCCGAGAAAGCCCGTCAGAACGGTTAGGGGGACGGCTTGTGTGCGAGCAATCGCGCTCATCTCGACGTCGCTGATGTCGTGAACCACCGCTGTCTCAGTCATCAAGCTTATCGATGATCTGCTGGAGTTTTTCCTGCTCCTGCGTGAGTTTGACCTGGGTTTCCCGGACCTTTCTCTGGATGACCTGGCGGACGTCGATCCTGAAGTCCTTCGGGAAATTGCGCTGCGGCTCGCGATAGACATCCGGCGGATAGTACAGCCTGGGCTCGATCTCCCGGTCGCGGACGTCCTGCTCCTGCATATCGGCAACCGTATGCCGGGGGTTGGGGAACCTGACCTCCAGATTGGTCGGGCTCAGGTCGAACAGGCCGACAGCGTCTCGTGGGCTCGGGCGAGCCATGTTGCCTGCTTCGGGAATGGCAGCTTTGCGCGTCCAGACAGCGTCTTTGGTGACGTTGACGACCACGACATCAGGCGCACCGAACTGGAACAATCCGCTGTAATGGACCCGAATCCCCGCGGTGATTTCCGGGATCAGTTCCTCGTCGTAAGTGACGTGTGTGACCATCGCGAGACGCGGCTGTATCTTATCGAACATGTAGCCAACCGCATAATGCGGGCTGTGAGCCTGATCGATTGTCGTGGTGACGATGACGGGCGGCATGCCCATTTTCAATGCCTGGAGGTTGGCCGTGTCCGGCTGCACTTCGGTCACGAACACGTCGACGCCCTTGGCCAGTTCCAGCGAGAGTTCGTCCGGACGCCCGTCGCCAGTCCAGACGAAGGACAGACCGTTCCAGTCGAGACGGTAGGCCGAGGCGCCGTCCTTGGTGTGCGATCGCCGCCAGTGGCGAATGACGACCCCATCCTTGTCGTAGCAAACGCCGTTGTCGTCACGGAAATCGAACTCATTGACCTCGACCTCGTAGCCATCGCCCATCGGACTGGCGTTGAAAGAGTCGGTGTGCCACTGGGTCATCATCTTCATGCCCTCGATCATCGTCTTGATGCCATCCTTCGGCGCCCGGCCGGATGGACCATGCACCCGCAACGGCTTCCATCGCCCCATCCACGGCGCGAAGG
>NZ_JBFTQY010000050.1:0-46774 GCF_056399245.1 Rhizobium sp. 01N447_2 | reverse complement strand
GCCAGCAGCTGCTCGAAGGCCTCGAACAGCCGGTTCTGCATGGTGATGGTCAGTGCCAGCATCCGATTGAGGAATGTCTGGATGGGCGGCAACTCATCCTTCAATCCGCCCTCCTCCGATGTCAGCGACAGGCCGGTGATGCTTTCGAACGTTTCCAGCGAGCAGCCTTCGATCCTGCCGGCATGCAGCAATCCATAGAATTGCCGCAGCGCGTCGCGGGCAAATTGGGATTCGAGGTTGTCCTCGCTGCGAAACATCCCCTGCCCACCCGTCTGGCGCTGGCCGCGGGTGATGGCGCCGAGCGTATCGAGACGCCGGGCGATGGTCGAGAGGAAGCGTCGTTCGGCCTTGACGTTGGTGGCGATCATCCGGAAGCGCGGCGGCTGTTTCTGGTTGGTGCGATGGCTGCGCCCGAGCCCCTGGATCGCCACGTCGGCGCGCCACCCGGCTTCCAGAAGGTTGTGAAGACGCAGGCGCTGGTTCTTGGCGGCGAGATCCKCGTGGTAGGATCTGCCGGTCCCGCCGGCGTCGCTGAAAATCAGAATGCCTTTCTCGTCGTCCATGAAGGCGCGGGCCTCGTCGAGATTGGCGCTGCCCGGCCGGCTCTGCACCGCATAGTGGGCGATGGAGCTGCTGTCCTCGCGCCGGACGATGCGGCGCGAGCGGCCGGTGATTTCGGCGACCTGGCTGGTGCCGAAATGCTGGACGATCTGGTCGAGGGCCGTCGGGATCGCCGGCAGGCTACCCAAGGTTTCGGCTAGCTCGTCGCGCCGACGTTCCGCCTCCCGGCAGATGACAGGGTTGCCGTCCGCGTCATGAACCGGCCGCGAGCTGAGATTGCCCTCGGCGTCGGAATATTCCTCGAAGAGCTGCACCGGGAAGGAATGCATCAGGTAGTCGATGACATATTCCCGCGGCGTCACGTCGACCTGCAGATCGCCCCATTCCTCGGTCGGGATCTGTGCCAGCCGGCGCTCGGTCAAAGCCGCACCCGTCGAGACGAGTTGAACGATCGCAGCGTGACCCTCTTGCAGATCAGCAGCGGTCGCCTTGAGAAGGGCCGGCGTCTTCATCGAGGTCAGAAGATGATTGAAGAAGCGCTGCTTCGAGCTCTCGAAGGCCGAGCGTGCGGCGGCCTTGGCTTGTCTGTTCAACGTTCCGGTTTTGCCGGTTATGCCGGACGCCTCCATGGCTGCGTCGAGATGATTGTGGATGACCTGGAACGCCTGGGCATAGGCATCGTAAATGCGCACCTGCTCATCGGTCAGCTCGTGCTCGAGGATCTCATATTCCACGCCTTCAAAGGAAAGCGAACGCGAGGCATAGAGGCCCATAGCCTTCAGGTCTCTTGCGAGAACTTCCATGGCAGCGACACCGCCATCCTCAACCGCGGCGATGAACTCGGAGCGTGTGGGAAAGGGAAAGTCGCTGCTGCCCCAGAGACCGAGGCGCTCGGCATAGGCAAGGGATTCCACATCAGTTGCACCGGTCGCAGAGACATAGACGATACGGGCATCCGGAAGGGCACGTTGCAGACGAAGCCCCGCCCTGCCCTGCTGCGACGCCGCCTTGTCGCCGCGCTCGGACTTGCCGCCGGCTGCGTTTGCCATCGCATGGCCTTCGTCGAAGACGATCACGCCGTCGAAATCGTCGCCGAGCCAGTCGACGATCTGCTGGACGCGCGAGCGTTTGCCTTCCCGCTCGTCGGTGCGCAKCGTCGCAAAGGTCGTAAAGAGGATGCCCTCTTCCAGCTTGATCGGGCTGCCCTGGCGGAACCGCGACAGCGGGGTCACCAGCAGCTTTTCTTGACCCAACGCGCTCCAGTCGCGCTGCGCGTCCTCGATCAGCTTGTCTGACTTGGAAATCCAGACGTGCCGACGGCGACCCTTCAGCCAATTGTCGAGAATGATGCCGGCAGCCTGGCGGCCTTTTCCCGCGCCCGTGCCATCACCAAGAAACCATCCACGGCGAAAACGAACGGCATGCTCCGTGTCAGGTGCGACGGCCTTGAGATTGTCGAAGGAGGCATCGAGGCTCCAGTGGCCAGCGAGGTAACCGGAATGGGCTTCGCCGGCATAGATGACGCTTTCAAGCTGGGCGTCGGAGAGATCGCCGCTGGTGACAATGCGCTTCGGTAGGTGCGGGCGATAGCTCGGCTTCGGCGGTGCGACCGAGGCCATCGCAACGGATTCGACAAGGGTGTCAGGATGAGGTTTTGCGTTGGGAATGTGGATCGACTTCAGCCGGTAGGTCTCGTAGATACCGTCAGCAGCATTTGTCTCATCCTTAGGGGGCTGAGCGTCCCGCAGCTCGTAGGAGAGTTCGATGATCTCGTCATCGACGGGTGCAGGGAGGGCCGTTGGTGAAGGCTGCAGCCGCCCGCCGACCGCAGGGCGATGCGGCGGTGCGGCAACCGCTGCTGGACGCATCGTGTCGGCGCGCAGGCCGCCGCCGGAGAGCGCACCGACGGAGTTCGACGTCGCCGCGGGCGCGCGGGGCGGAAGGCCGGTGATCCAGGTGAGCAGTGTTTCGAGATCGCGCGCAGTGCCGCTCGACGTCACAAGCTGCGACGGATTGTCGGCCGGGATCTTGTCGATCACGATCAGCCGGGTTTCCATCGTCGTTCCATGACGGGCATAGATGCCACCGTCGACCCCTGCGGTCAACAGCACCGTGCCCTTCTCCTGCAGCCGCACGAAAGCGTCCCGCCATGCGGGATTGTCGGGAGAAAAGCTCGCGCCGGTGATGGCGACCAACCGCCCACCGGGAGCAAGCCGCGCGAATGCGGAGGAAAGATGCCGCCAGGCGGCGTCAGCCACGCGACCTTCGACATGAACGCCGGCGGAGAATGGCGGGTTCATCAGCACCACGGTCGGCCGAATGGACCGGTCGAGGTAATCGTCGATATGCGCTGCATCGTGTCGAGAGGCTGAAACCCCGGCGAATAGCCGCCCCAGCAGCGAGTGCCGGACCACCGCATATTCGTTGAGCGCCAAGCGAGCGCCTGCGAGCTCCGCAAAGATCGCCATCATGCCGGTCCCAGCCGACGGCTCGAGCACCACGTCAGCGGCTGTGATGCTCGCAGCACGAGATGCGACGTAGGCAAGCGGGATTGGCGTCGAGAATTGCTGTAGTGCCTGGCTCTCCTCGGATCGGCGTGTATGGGTCGGCGTGAGGTTTGCCACTTTCGTCAGCATCGCTAGCGCCGCGTGGGGCGACTGGCTTCCGGATACGATCGTGCGGAATTTGCGGAGGAACAGCACCTGGGCGATCTCGGTCGCCTCATAGGCCTCCTTCCAGAGCCAGAGGCCCTCGGCGTCGCTGCCGCCGATAACCTCGGTCATAATTTGCCGCAGGTCAGCTGTGGTGAGGACTTTACCTTGCTCCAAAAGCGGCGTGATCTTGCCGCCAGCATCCATGAGTGCTTCAGCGCGCGTTCTGATATCAGGACGTGGAGAGGTGGAAACGATTTGGCGATGCGAGATGATATTCATCGAAGGATGCTCCAAGAGTGAGGAAAGAACAGGGAATCCAGCGTCCTGCCGAAGTCGGAGGAACGAAATCGGGAAGCCAGGGCGGGATCGGGAATCGCCGGCTTAAACCGCCGGCTATTGTCAGTGCCTAGGTCGTCGGGCTTACGAGGAAGCCAGTCGGATCATCGAGATCGGGCGGCAGATAGGCATCGTAGGGATTGCCTTCGGCAAGATGGCCAAACGGCGTGAAGGCGCATTCGCCGTCACTGCGGCCGACGGCGCAGAGCACGTAACGCGGCTCGCGTGTGGCGGCATCAAGGCATTCCATGAGAGCGAGATTGCCATCGGACGCGGCGCGAAGCAGCGTGTCGAAATTCAAGCGAGCGTAATCGGGTATAGCCATTGCAGTGCTCCACGAACGGAAATGCCCGACACGGCGGCCGGGCTGATGGTGGTGGTGGTGGTGAGGTTAGTCTGGCCTGTCTCAAGGCGTGTCAGGAGGCACTCTCCAGCAGCTTTTTCGCTTTGCCTTCGAGTTCCAGACGCGTGTCCTGATTGGTCTTGGTGCGCGCCAGCGCGGTGATGCCTTGTACGAAATCGAAGACTGACTCCGGTGGCCGTCCCTCGTCCGACAGCACCATCTCGATCACCTTGCCGGTCTCACCTTTTGAGAATCCACGCCGGCGCAGGAAGGTTTCGCGATCATCGTCCTTGCGGGCGACGATCTGCTCACGCGCCGCCTTGATGCCGGCGATGAAAGGGGCTGGTGAGGAATTGGCGAAACTCGTCAACGCGGGTGCTGCCTCGTGGGCGAAGCGCGGCGCGGCGAACTTCGAGTGGCGGATGGTGATTTCCTCAAAATTCTCCGTGCCCCAGAGATTGCGGTTGGCGCAGACCGCTCGCAGATAGAAGGAGGCGATGCCGAGCATCTTCGATCCGACCTCCGAGTTCCAGGCGTAGAAGCCGCGGAAATAGAGGTCGGGCTCACCGTTTGGCAGGCGTCCGGCTTCGATCGGATGGGTGTCGTCGACGAGGAACAGGAAGACGTCGCGATCACTGGCATAAAGAGTGGTCGTGTCCTTGGTGATGTCGACGAAGGGATTGTGGGTCATCGTCGCCCAGTCGAGAACACCTGGTACTTTCCACATCGTGTCACCGGTCCCATTGCCGGCGATCTTCATCACCGCTGAGACCAGTTCATGATCCCAGATCCGACCGTATTCCGGTCCGGTCACGGCCCTTAGTTCCAGCCGACCGTCATCCATCTCAAGCGTCTTGACGAGTTCGGCACGATGGTTGAGCAGACCGTGCTGCAGATTGATGGCAGCGAGCGGCGCGGGCAATTGCCGCATATAGGTGGCGGGGGCGCCAACGAGGCTGCAAAGCTGCCCGTAGCTCCAATGCGTCGGTGCGATGGCTTGGCGCTGACCTGGAACGAGAAGCTCAAGCCGCTCCGCATTGTCGCGGGTTGCCTCGACGCGGATCGCAGCGCTTTCGATCGTTCGGGCATGGGCGCGCTCGGCGCGGGACCGGACGGTGTCGTAGAGATCGCTCAGCGACAGGAACCGTTCGTCGTCGGGACGGGAAAACCATTCTGACGAAACGCGGCCGATCCGCTCGCCGCGGGAGATATCGACCTTGAAGGCGGAACGGGCGGACGGGTTGTTGGAGGTGAGAGTGGTCATAAGCTGTCTCCTTAAAAGCGGAAACCCGGCGCGATGGCCGGGCGAGGTGGGAAGGATGCTGGGAAGAGGAATCAATCGGGAGCCAGCCGGCGGTGCGTCGACCGGATTGCCAAGAGCGCCGCCTGGAATTCGGCGTTCCCGACCATGTCGGAAAAATCCATCGTGGTGGCGATTGACAGGCATGCAGCATGGACCTCGTCGTCGGTCACGGCCTCGGGTGTTAAACCCTCAAAGCTCGAGTCGACATCGATCACCGCGGTGATTGCGTCCCGCACACGATTTTCCTGGAGCCTGACCAGGACGTGGGAAGGCTTTGGTTGATCAACCGGCTCTTCAGGATCCGGGTCTCCGGCGAGAATGGCTTCTCCTCGGGCGATCGCCCAGGCAGATCGGTCGAGCCAATCGAGCGACGACGGCCGGGCAGCACGAACGTCATCGAACAGGATCTTCAGCAGTCCGAGCAGGATCTCGAAATGACGCGCCCGGCGCCGGACAGGTTCATCGAACTGCGGCGGGATCTGGACCGGCGGACCTGCATAGGCCGCATGTGCGCCTTCCCAGATGCCGGTGATATGAATTGGACCCGAGGAATCGACGTCCTTCTCGGCGATATCCCAGCTCTCATCTTCGATGGCAGCACGGCACGCCGCGTCCAGCATGTCGGCCGCGTAGGTGCGATGCCGGAAGACTGGCAGGTGATAGGTGGTCTCGATGGTGAAGTCAGGCATAGGTGTCTCCTGAAACGGAAAAACCCGGCACGGTGGCCGGGCTGTTGGGAAAGAAGACCCGACCGCAACGGCGGCCGGGTCAGCCGATGTGATGCTCGTGAACCTATTCAGCGGCGGCGAGATGATCGCCGTCGAGCCCACTTTCCGTATCGCCGGTGTCATCGTCCGACGTTTCCGGCGCGTCGAGCAGGAAGGCCGGCAGGTCCTGAATTTCCGTAGTCTCAGCCTGATCGGGCTCGACGGCGTCATCTCCAGCGTCGCTTTCGATGGTGCCTTCCCCGATCGTCATGCGAAGGGGTTCAGGCAACCAGCCGCAGCTCGTCATCAGCCGCTCGGCCTCGCAGGCCATGTCGGCCTTCTTGAGATGGCCGATGAGTTCTGCCGCCTGGTCCCCCTTTGCCTCACGAACCGCCTCCAGGATGTGCGCCTTCGTGACACGGCCGAGATAATTATCGGCGGTCGTCGTCCAACCGGCTTCCACCATATCGAAGCCGATCGAACTGGCGAGCTGATTGGCATGGGCGATGGCGCGTGTCCGCTTGTTCCAGGGTTCGATCACCGCGTTGACCGACAACGAGGCGCAATGGGCAAACAAGGCCTGGCGGCTGACCTCGTCGASCTTGATCAGGAAATCCCAGAGATCGTTCGGATCCTTGGGCAAATCCTGGCCCCAGCCATCGTGCCTTTGATCGATCTCCTTCGCCCAGACCGTATCGCCGAGGCCGGCCGTCTGGCTGAAGCGAGCGCTCTGCAGCGTCACCTCCAGGCATGAATCCGATCCGTAGACGTAGAAGGTCTTTAGAACAAAGGCATGCAGGACGGCGACAAAGGCGATGACCGGGTTGTTCGCCAGTGCGTTGCGCAAAGCGATCGTCCGCGCTGCCGTGAGATCGAGAACGAGTCGGTCGGGAAGCGGCTTGATCGTTTCGTCCTCGTCGTCCGGTTCGGTGCCTTCACCGCCGGCGCCGCCGGATACTCGTAGATCACCGCCATGATCCGCACGACCGTCGCTGACATCAGCCGACGGATCGGCCTCAGCCTGCTGCTCGTCCTCGGGACGCACGAAGCCTCGCTCGATCTTGAGGTCGCCACTGGCGCCGAGCGACACGAAGACACCGCCGCGGGCGACCTCCTGGGGATCGAACACGAACGGTCGGTCGTTGAGCCGGTCGAGCTCGGCACCAAGCTCCTCCAGCTTTTGTTCGGTCGCTTCCGAGCACTCGTTTGCCTCCGCATACTCTGCGTCGAGCTTGTCGTATTCGGCGCGGGTGGCGTCATAGCGTGCCAGTTCATCTTCAGTCATTTCTGCCTGCTCGCCGTAGAAGCGGCGCAGGCCGGACGTGTGGCCGTACGGAAAATCGACGGCCGCTTCGACCCATTTCCAGCCCTCGCTCACCTGGATCGCCTCGGCGTCGGACTTGAGCTTTTCCATCACAAGCTGCTCAAGCAGCGCCGGATCCTGCAGCCATCCGCCCTGATCCTGATCAAACAGATCCCGCATGGTGATGCCGCCTGCGGCCTCGTAGGCTTCGATACCGACATAAACGGCGCGGCGGTCGCTGGCGCGGATCGCCGTTTCGGTCAGCAGCCGGCGGATATAATAGGGCTCGCGGCTATGCGAACGCGAGATCGTGTCCCAGACCTGCTCCTGGCGGACGTGGTCATTGGTGATCGAGAATGCCATGATCTGTTCGAGCGCCATCTCGTCTTCGGCATAAAGATCGAGAAGCCGCGGTGAGACGGACGCCAGACGAAGCCGCTGCCTGACGGTCGCGACCGAGATGAAGAAGCGCGCGGCGATCTCCTCCTCGCCGAGCCCCTGCTCCCGCAAGGTCTGGAAAGCGCGGAACTGGTCGAGCGGATGTAGGCTGACGCGCTGGACGTTTTCGGCGAGCGAGTCCTCGACTTCTAGGGTTTCGCCTTTGCTGACGATGCAGGGAACGCCGGCGGTTTTGGCCAATCGCTTCTGCGCGACGAGGCGCTCGAGGGCGCGATAACGGCGTCCGCCGGCGGGAATGCGATAAATTCCGGTCTCCTTGCCATCGCCGTCGAGTTCGGGGCGGACATTGAGGCTGGTGAGCAGCCCGCGGTGGGCGATGTCTTCCGCCAGGTCCTCTATTGAGACGCCCGCCTTGATCTTGCGGACGTTCTGCTGGCTGAGCACCAGCTTGTTGAAGGGAATATCCCGGGCTGCACTGAGGGTGATTTTCTGGATGGCCTGGGCCATGTCGGTTCTCCATGACGGACCGGGCGGAGCCTCTCTCCAACCCTCTCAATCCGTCACAGCTTTCCCGTCCCTCCTCTTCCTCTACCGCCTTCTCACCATGTCCCACCGCTTCCACCGGCGAAGCTTCCCTTTCGGCCAAGATCCGGTAATGCTGCGTCAGGGATCGAAGCCCTCGGGTGAAGACTGGCACGGCCATGCTTCAGCTTTGCCGACAGCCCGGGCCGAAGGCGATGCCAGTCGAACCGATCCGCGACGAGTTGTGCACGAGGTGCTAAAGCGAAGGGAGCGTCCAGGTGTGCAATCCGCTCCCTCAGCTCCTCCCCGGGCGTTGCGCGCGAGGGACATTGTCCACGGGCTTCCCCTGGTTCGCGTTGAATAGGACTTCATGTGCGTAAGAATACTAATTTAGTTCTTGTTTTGTTCCATTTCGCCTTAGAAGTCGGGCCAAACTAAAATAGGAAATCATCCCAACGAGCAAATCGCAGCCGATAGCGCAGAAGAGCCAAGGGACTAGCTAATTTGAGAATTTTACGTGCGGTTCGGGACTGGGACCGGGATAGGAATGTGTCAGTGGACGGCGATGGCGCCCTCGCCCGAGGGTTCGATCGCCAGGAGATGAACGCCGATGGGAAACCCGCAAAATTTCAGCATCGACATCCCGCGCCGTTGCCAAATGCTGATCGACGAGCTCTGGCCACTGATCTCTGAAAAACGCGATGACGGTTCCCTCCCCCTGAACGCGTCGTTCCTATTGGCGATCTCCACGCCGATGATCAACCTACCGATCGAGCGGATATGGAAACCGGAGATGGGTCACGCAGTCGGCCATTTGAATGACGGCGTCCTAAGCAGCCGATTAGCTGGAGCCATGCGAAAAAACATCGGCAACCACCCGATCTCCCAAGCTCCATTTTACCAACCTGACGTTTGGCGATACCATTATCTGCCGAAGGGAACAGGCCTCCCGGACCTTTCGCAAGGAGGTTTGCCTGCCGACGTGGGAGCTGCTTTCGAATTGCCAGCGGGGCTGACTGCAGGGGCTGCGCTAACGGCTGCCCTCTTTTGCAAGGTCTTACGCAACGGTCTTGCTCATGGCGGCGTGCTTTATCTTGATGAGCACGGTCGAAGCACACCTGGCGCGCCGGTTCGGGCGTTCTGCTTCGTGAGTACGAAAGAGAAGGATCGCAGGATTGCATTTTTTGCGTGTGGGCATGAAGAACTATCGTGCCTTTCTGCAGCTTTGGGCAAAATGGCTTCAAGACAATGACGGGCAGGTTTCGCCGCCACATGATTGGCCGTGAAAGTCCGTTAGAAACGGACATTTTTCCCTCTTTATAAAGTCTTCTTGCCGGCCACTTTAAAAGGTGCCATTTTTGTCCGTCATGAGCGATCAAAAACGCGACAAATTAAAGTCAATGCTGGATGAGGTCCCGGCAGGCTTCATCGTGGATTCCGCATGGATGCGGAAAATGGAAATCCGCCGGAGCTCGACACATGATTATTTGCGCCGCGGCTGGCTGGAGCCAGTCGTACATGGCGTCTATCGGCGTCCCTCGCGGGATGGTTCGGCAGAAGAACGCATCGACTGGCGCATTGCCGTCATGTCTGCACAGACGATCATGAATTACCAGTTCCACGTCGGCGGCCGCACGGCGCTCGGGCTTCGCGGGCATGTGCACTACCTGGCACTGGGGGACGCCGAAAAAGTCTTCTTCTATGGCGATGCGCCCCGCTGGCTCGTGAACCTTCCCACCAATGGCCTCCCCGTCCTCCGCAGCACGCGACTCTTCAAGACGGCGGATCTTGGGATCGAACCACTGGCGGCTGAACCGGACGGCAACGCCATCCTGTTTCTACAGAACTGGACGATACGCGCTTCAGCGCCGGAGCGGGCCATCCTCGAAGCGCTGGACGAACTGCCGGGCAACGAAAGCTTTCACAACATCGATACGATCTTCGAGGGTCTGACCAACCTGCGCCCGCGTCGTATCACCGGGCTTCTGGCCGACTGCACCAAGGTCCAGGTGAAAAGGCTTTTTTTCGTATTTGCCGACCGCCACGAGCATGCCTGGCTCAAGCATGTCGACCGATCGATCGTCGATCTTGGAAGCGGCGACCGTTCATTCATCAAGGGCGGTAAACTGCATCCCACATACCGTATCACCATTCCGGAAGAGTATCTTCCCGGGAAGCCGGAGGGCAACGATGGCCCGTGAACAGTATATTTTCCAGCTCGAGCTCCTCGTTCAGGCTTTGCCGATGATTGCCGACGAACCAGTTTTCGCCTTGAAGGGTGGAACCGCCATCAATCTCTTCTACAGAGATCTCCCGCGTCTCTCGGTCGATATCGACCTGACCTACCTTCCGCTCAAACCGAGGGTCGCGAGCCTGGCCGAAATCGACGAGGCCCTCGACCGGGTCGCTGGGAAGGTCGAAAGTATCAAGGGCGTCCGGACAAAGCGAATAGCTGGCGGTGGCGGCGGCGATACACGCGTCGAGGTGAGGCGGGGCCAGACCGCAATCAAGATCGAAACCTCTCCGGTCGCCCGCGGCACGGTGCACCCCGTCGAACGACGCAGGGTCAGCGAGCGGGTCGAAGATCAATTTGGTTTTGCAGAAATGCAGGTTGTCGCCTTCGAAGACCTCTTCGGCGGCAAGATGCATGCAGCGGTCGATCGCCAGCATCCGCGCGATCTCTTCGACATCAAGTTGCTTTATGAAAACGAGGGACTGACCGACCCGCTGTTTCGCACCTTCCTCGTCTACGTGGCGAGCTCCGGACGCCCGCCCCACGAGTTGCTGCAGCCCAATAGGGCAGACGTCGCACATGTCTTCAATCAAGAATTCGATGGGATGACAATCGAGAAGGTCTCGCTAGACGAATTGCTGGATGTCCGGGAGCGGTTCCTGAAGGACATCCAGGAGCGCCTTGATGACAAGGCCCGCACGTTTCTGCTGTCCCTTCACGATGGTGACCCCGACTTCGAGGTTATCGGCTTGCCGCACGCCCTCGCCTTGCCGGCGGTCCGCTGGAAGATCCTCAACCTGCAAAAACTAAGGAACGACAATCCGCCCAAACACGCCGAACAGCGCGGGGAGATCGAGCGCCTCTTCATACGATGATGCGCCTTTGGCCTATCTGCAGGATCGATGATCCGACGACTGGCTCGCTTCTCCTGCCGCCCGACGCCGCGCCTATCGGAGATTACCCCCTCGGTCTTCCTCGAAGACCGTACTCCCAGCTGGTGATTTCGCTCCAAAATATCGAAATTAAAAAATCAAACGACTACAAGGGTTTAGGAGAGTTGGTCGCGACCAACTTTTCTACGGAGCCTTTGGAGGGGGCAAACTTCCCCGCGGTTCTCTTCGAAATGGCCCGGCCGCCCCTACCCCGCTCTCGTTTGCGCCAGGCCATTCGCCTTCAACAAGGCCATAATCATCGGCCCCAGCGAAAATTCGCCTCGCTCCGACCGTCGCGTGAGATCCCGCAAGTATCCGCCCGGAGAATTGATCATGTTTGCTCGCTCCAGGATGCCGGCAACCGCGATCGCCGCATTTTCCGGCCCCATGATCTCACACGCCTCCTGATAGGCCGACGGGCTGATCCCCAGCATCGACCGGACGACGACGGCTGCGGACATCAACTCGCGCCAGCTCCCTATCGCGCCGCCGGCCCCATAATCGATAACTTGCGGGCAGGCCTTCAACACCAGGCCGAGCGGGAATGCCTTCAACGGCTCTCGCTGGATTCCATTCGCCCCGCTCGATTTTGCCCCCTGCTCTTTTCGGGAGCTAGGTTCAAGTTCACTAAAGGATTCGGGGTTTGAATTCTGTATGTGACGCTCGGTATGGGCAGCATTGCCGCTTGGATTTTCTGCTTTTTCCTTATTTTCCAGCCGGTTGAGCACTTCCTCTTTCAGCATCTGCATTTCTTCGAGGATTGCGTTCACGTCAGCGGTCGATGGCGTGCGTGGCAGTCGGGCAATCAACCCTACATAAATGCCTTCGATCGCCTGCCAATCGCCATCTGCCCCTTCCTCCATGGCCGCCGAAATCAGCTTGCGCACGTCGCGCCGGCAGATCGTCAGATTCTCCTTCATCCTTTTGAAGGCGGCGCGCTCCGCCACGATCTGCTGCGCGAACATGGCGAGCTCCTCCGCGCGAGACAGCAATGGCGAAAGATCGAAACCGAAGGCGTTCTCGATATCACCCGTGTGGTCTCTGCGTACGTAGCGCTTACCGTTGGCGCTATCTTTTCGAATGATCAGGCCGGCCTCAACAAGCGCCGCAAGATGCCGTCGGAGGGTGGAACCCGCMATCCCATGGGCACG
Source organism: Rhizobium sp. 01N447_2 (assembly GCF_056399245.1). Lineage (NCBI taxonomy): Bacteria > Pseudomonadati > Pseudomonadota > Alphaproteobacteria > Hyphomicrobiales > Rhizobiaceae > Rhizobium > Rhizobium sp. 01N447_2. The sequence goes on along the minus strand of NZ_JBFTQY010000050.1, from coordinate 34,330 downwards.
CAATGACAGCTGCGCGTTCGACGGAAAAACGATGAGCGATGCGTCCTGGCGCAAATCGTTTTCCGGATAGAAGCTCAGCAAGGCGTCAAGCACCGCCAAGCTGTTGGACTGAATGCCAAGCAGCGCCATTGCCGCAGAAACGTCGCGAAAGACTTTCCACTTCTCTGCCGACTTCCCCGCCTTGATCTCGGCAACAGCTTGCTGCCGTCTGACCAGGGCAAGCGAAACCGGCCGCCGCCCAAAGGGCGTCGTCACATTTCCCGTTTGCATCGTCTCTTACCTTTCAGCAGGCAAAAGAAATTTGCTCACCAAATCGGTGCCAAAGACTCTTGACGAGGATTCGAGGAAATGCGATTCTGTTCGTGCTAAAGAGACAGAAGGGCTTCCGCGACGGCAATGTTGAGGGGGCTCTTTTCTTTTGCGCGTTACGCTTCCTTCTTCTGTTTCTGTTTCGCACGGTGCGCTCCATAAAGCGCCGGCAATTGCTCGAGCACGAACGCCGCAAAGTCCGGCGTCGCCTTCCGATCGATCATGATTTCCACCTTCGCCTTGCTCTGCTTCACCTGCGCCAGGCGCTCGCCAGCGGGGCTCGCCATGACTTCAGGGAGACCGCGTTCCAACCGGCGCGGCTTCAGATGTGCAATCAGCGCCTTGAACCGGTCGGCGGAATGAAGCACCTGTAATTCGGTGGAACGCACACGTTCGAGGACGTTGTCGGCCGAGGAAGCCTTTTCGATCAGATCGGCCAGTTCCTGCCAGCTTCTAAGGCCGATGCCGGGGGCAGGGCCGATGGCATCGATCAAGTCCACGGGAAGGGCTTCGATGATGGCGAGCATCTTGGAGAGATCGCCCTTGTCGACGGACATCGATGAGATGATCACGTCTCGAGAGAAACGTTCCTTCAGACGGGCGGCAAATCGCGCTTTCTCGATAAAGGAAAGATCCTGGCGCTCGTTATTCTCCTGGCCTTGAGCAACGACCAGTTGCTCGTCCGTAAGATCCCGGACGACCGCCTTGACCGCCAGGCCGAGTTCGGTCACCGCGCGTAAGCGGCGATGACCGAAGGCAACTTCATAGCGACCGGACGTATGAGGGTGAGGGCGCACGAGGATCGGCACCTGTTGGCCCTGTTCCTTGATAGACGCAAGCAGCCCATCGATGTCGCCCGGCATCCGGTCCTGCATGAACGAGGGATCGATGATGTTCGGATCGAGATCGATCACCGCCTGGCCCTCGGCAAGACGCCGTTCGATTTCTTCGGCTCGTTCCACGCGATCGTTCTGCTCGCGCAAAGCATTGCCGATATTGGCGGTCAGCTTTGTTGCCGGGTCACGGTCCTTGCGAGCAACGCCGAGAAGCGGCATGGTGCGGCTCTTTGCCAATTGCGGGTCGTGCGGCGAGGGCGCGGCAGGAACGGTTGCGGAAACCCCCAAAAGGTCCTTTCGGCTCATGTGGTTCTACCCCACGCTTTCTTGATCAAAGACTCGATCTCGTCATTGACGGCATTCATCGCCTCCAAGGCGCGATCGTATGTCGAACGCGTGAATTGGCCGCGCTCGACTTCGAAGAGTGTCTGGTTTGTAAGCCCGGCATCGGAGACAGCGGTCGTCTTCAACATCGGAAAATTGAGCACGTTCTCGCCGAAGATCGACCGGAGGTAACCGACCATCTGGTTTTGCGGGCCGTCGCTCGGCTCGAAGCGGGTGATGAGATACCGCATCCAGTTGAAGTTGAACCTGGCGCCAGCATTTTCGATTTCCCGCAGCAGATTTGACGTCATTGCCAGAAACTGGTTCATCGACATGACATCGAGCATCTGGGGATGCACAGTCACCAGGATCGACGTCGCGGCGGTCAGCGCAGAAAGCGTGAGATAGCCGAGCTGGGGAGGGCAGTCTATGACGACGACGTCGTAGTTGTCGGCGATGTCCTCGATGACCTGGCTGATCCGCCCGTAGAAAAGCGTATCGCCTTCTTTGCGGCTCATTAGGGCGCGCGGTGTGTCGTGCTCGAACTCCATAAGCTCAAGATTGCCGGGAATGAGATGAAGATCGGGAATGTACGTTCCCCGGACCACCTCTTCGATCGGGCGCTGTTCTTCATCGTAGCGAATGGCGCCGTAGAGCGTTTCGTTCGGACCGACATGAATTTCCGGCTGGTTGCCGAACAAGGCGGACAGGCTGGCCTGAGGATCGAGATCGATCGCGAGCACGCGATATCCCCGCATGGCAAGATACTGGGCCAGATGTGCCGACGTCGTGGTCTTGCCTGACCCACCCTTGAAATTCATCACGGAAATGACTTGCAGTTGCTCGCCATCGCGCCGGTGGGGCAGGTAGCGTCGATTTCCGCGACCCACCTGATCCATATGCTTCCGGATCTGATGGATATCCTCGATCGAAAATATACGACGGCCGCCCGCACCCGTACTAACGTTCAGTTCCGGCATGTCGGACGCGATTTGGCGAAGATAGGATTCTTTGACGCCGAGAAGCTTTGCGGCCTCCGACGGCCCAAACCCTCGGATGCCTTTCTCTGCAGACGGCGGAAAGACCTTGACATGATGCGCTTGCAATTGTCCCGACAGGGCCTCAGCATGCCGCTCCATCAAAGCGGTCAATCCTTCGATTTCCGACGCTGTCTTTACGGCGTTTTTCGCCATCCCATAACCCGTTTCTTGCCAGTGGCGGTTTGAAGCGAACAATCGAAAGAATTCCGCCGATGGCAATAGGCCCCGATTCTGTCAGCCGGGCAAGAGTTTTTTGGTTAACAAGCAGTTAATACACCGACTGGTCCTTCCCGTGAAATCGATGGTTTCGAGCCTCGCATCCATGGAAAACAAAGAGTTATCTAGCTATCCGAGAGAAACTTCGATTCCTCTCCGGCGTTGGAAAAGCGCAAGCCAAGTGATCGCTTAATCCAGCCGTAGTAACTCTTGCCGCGGAACACATTGAGATCTCGGCCGAATCGACCTGTTTGCCAACGAACTTTTTTCACTACGGAGCAGAGCGGCGAGGGGAGCTCTCACTCAAAGCACGCGCCGTCTCGGGATTGAAACCGTCGACCTACTGATCGAACTCCTTCGCGAGGGTAGGGGCTGTGGTTACCTACTCTGTTAGCAAGTTTTGGCGCGAGGTGCTCACGCAAATAGGCACACTTTAGCTCGAGCGGGAGACCTTTCGTTATCTTCGGACACAGAACAGACGCCAGCATCATAGCATACGGGCGGCGCGTCCGCTTGGACGTGTAGCGTTGTTGTAGTAGTTCGACGCCTGTTGCACTGACCGATGACGCGACTGTTCCATGGCTTCGAGGAGCGGGATGTTGCGGATGGCCGCCTCAGTGAGAAATCCCGACCGCAACCCGTGCGCGGAAAACTCCCCCGGTTCCAGCCCAGCCATCTCCGCCCGCTGTTTGATAATCGCATTGACCGACTGCGGATCGATCGCCCGCCGCGACACCGTCCCCCATCGTCCTATGGCCCGAAACACGCTTCCGCCCTCGATCCTGGCGGCAACCATCCAGGCGTTGAGCGCCTCCACCGGCCGACCGGTCAGATAGACGACATCGTCCTGTTCGCCGGAGGTGGTCTTGGTGCGACCGAGATGGATGGCGAGCGAGGGGAGGGGGGCGCCATTCTCGACCGGGATCGGCGGCTCAACGGTCAACTGTTCGCGGCGCAGCCCGGCGATCTCGCTGCGCCGGCGGCCGCCGGAGGCAAAGGCGACCATCAGGATCGCCCGGTCACGCAGATCGCGCAGACTGTCGGTCGCGCAGGTCGCCAGCAGATTTGCCAGCACGTCACCGGTGACCGCCTTGGCGCTCTTGCGAAGACGTTGTCTTGGCGCGGCTCGGATCGCCAGCCGAATGGCTGATTTGAGGGCAGGGGAGGCGAAGGCGCCGTCGAGGCCGCGCCATCTGGTCAGCGTCGACCAGTTCGCCAGGCGCCGGCGCACGGTGGCCGGCGCGTGCGGACCGACGGATCTCAGAAACCCCTGGCGCCGAAGGTTTTCATCGACATCGGCCGGCATGCCGTGATCGGCATCGGTCTCGCGATGCTGCGGATCCCAAAGGTGGTGGGCGACGAACTTTAGCAGCAGCGCCTCCGGCGCCGGCCAGGGCAGGGTTTTTCCGGTCGCTGCCAATCCCCAGGCTTCCAGATAGGTGAGGTCCGAGGTCAGCGCCCGAAGTGTGTTGTCGCCCATGCCCTGGTTGACGAGATGGCGCAGCGTCTCGACATCGTGGTCGGTGAGCAGTTCGGCGAGCTCGTCGCGGCGCTCGATCGGCAGCACGGCGGCGATCGTATCGAGCTCTTCGGCGCGCCGCTCCACCGCGGTTGCTGATTTCTTGGCTTTGGCCACGGGCGCTCCAAAAGTGGCGGTTTTCGCGGCCTCCAGGGCCGTGATTTGCCCCGATTCTTTCTGATTTGCGGGGCGAAATCAATCTACCATCGATAAGAGCTACTTATCGATGGCTAGGCGTGGCCTAGGACATCATCAGGAGTGAGGAATGATAACTATGAGATAGCATTCCTTTAGCAAATCATTTACCATGATTTCAATGGCTTACGACCTCGCGAAAATCAGCATGACAGCCCTGATGCGGCCGGCGTTCGACGCCGGCATCGCTCTCACCCGCCTGGACGAGCGGATCGCCCGCTCCCCGGTCGGGGCCGGCTTCCTTGAGCGCATGCATTTTGCCGATGCGTGCGCCTCGCTGTGGATCGACGGCGAGCTCGTCCATCTCGAAGATCTCGTCCTCCACGATGCCACCCGCGACATCCGCACCCCGACCCACGAGCTGACCATCGCCCGCGACGTTCTTCGCACCCGCCGGCGCATTGCTGTGCAGCTACCCGGCTGGGCGCTTTCGGCCGACGGCATTCGAACGCTGCGGAAAACCTCGGAAATAACGTCGGCCGCCGCTGACGAGGCGGAGCCGGCAGCTGCCAACCGGCGCCCGGCCGCGATCGATCAGGAAGGGGAGGGGGACGATTTCGATGACGTCGAAAACCTCCCGGGTGTCGACTATGCCGCGATCGATGCGGTGTTGGCCCGATCGGAGGCGGCGATCGCGAACGCAAGGCGGCCCGGGCGTGGCGGCGGCCAAGACAAAGATCCGATGATCTACGATCTCGACTGGGACGAAGACGCGCGGCTGGACGAATGGCGCGGCGTATTGCGGCAGGTGCAAGACCTGCCGGCGGTGCTGCAGGCGATCGTCGCCCTAGAGGCCTGGAACGAGCTTTCGGTGCTGCAGCACGCACCCTGGCTTGGCCGGCTCTTTGCCGCCTCGATTTTGCGCCAGGCCGGCATCACGTCAGGCACCCATCTCGCTGCCATCAACCTTGGCCTGAAATCCATTCCCGTCGATCGGCGCCGGCATCGCGACCGGGAAACTCGCCTGCTCGCCATCGCCCACGGCCTTTTGGCGGCCGCCGAGACCGGCATGAAAGAACATGACCGGCTGACGCTGGCGAGAGCGATGATGGAGCGAAAGCTGGAGGGGCGCCGGACGTCTTCAAAACTGCCAGAACTGGTCGAGCTGGTGATGGCAAAGCCGCTGGTGTCCGCAAAAATGGTGGCGCAGACGCTGGAAATGACGCCGCAGGCGGCGCGGCGGATTGTTTTGGAACTGGGCCTGCGGGAGATGACGGGGAGGGGGAGGTTTCGAGCGTGGGGGATAGTCTGAAACTGGCCGAGACCATAGGCTGGGTTGACGAGAGCCAGGCCTGAAAGCGGGCTCTTGGAAACAATGGTTGATTAGTGCCGGTTTATTCCTTATTTTCTCAAATCGTCGAAATAATCGGGCAAAGCAATGGATACAGACATCCTGACTATCCGCGAAGTCGCCGAATATCTTCGCATCACAGAGAAGACGGCATACCGGCTGGCATCAGAGAGTAAGATACCTGGCTTTAAGGTTGGTGGCTCTTGGCGATTTCGAAAAGGGGAAGTCGACCAGTGGATTGAAGAACAGAGACGCGTCAACTCAAAAAACGAAATTTAAAAAGGTATAATAGTGGCTAACAAGCAGGCAGTAATTGATCTTGTTTACGACATTGCGAACAAGCTTCGCGGCCCTTATCGCCCTCCGCAGTACCGACGAGTGATGTTGCCGATGACGGTTCTAAGGCGACTTGATCTTCTACTTCAGCCCACCAAAGACGACGTCATTGCTGAATTTGAAAGGCTAAAGGCTCAAGGTCTGGAGGGCGATGTTCTTCACAAGGTTCTGGGACGAAAAGCAGCAAGAGGTCGCCGTCAACCGCTCTACAACATTAGCGCGTTTACCTTTGAAAAGATGCTTGGTGATCCGCCAAATATCGCAGTAAACCTAAATTCTTTCATTAACGGCTTTTCCGAGAATGTGCGCCGCATCTTTGAGCGTTTTGAGTTTGAAGCGGAGATCGAGAAGCTCGACAAGTCGAACCGACTCTTCCTTATTGTGAAGGAATTTACCGATCCGAAGGTCAAACTTCACCCTAATGACCTAGACAATGCCGACATGGGCGATGTCTTTGAAGAACTTGTCCGTCGATTCAACGAACAAGCGAACGAAGAGGCTGGTGACCATTTCACGCCCCGTGAAGTCATTCGCTTGATGGCGAATTTAGTCTACACTGACGAAGAAGATGTCTGGAAACCGGGGATCGTTCGGACGATTTACGATCCGACTTGCGGTACCGGGGGCATGCTCTCGGTGTCCGAGGATGTGATCAAGAGCCAGAACGATAAGGCCCACCTCGAACTTTTCGGGCAAGAATACAATGCGGAAAGCTGGGCGATCTGTTGCGCCGATATGCTGATYAAAGATGAAGCAGTAGACAACATTGCCTTCGATGACACACTTACCGACGACGGGCATCATGGTCGACGCTTTCATTATATGCTCGCCAATCCACCCTTTGGTGTCGAATGGAAGCCGCAAGAAGACGTGGTCAAGAAAGAGCACGACGAAGTAGGCTTCGCAGGGCGCTTCGGCCCAGGTCTGCCTGCAATCCGTGACGGTGCGACCCTTTTCCTGATGCACATGATATCGAAGATGCACCCGTCGCCAGAACATGGCGGCGAGGGGTCTAAGATCGCAATTGTCTTTAGCGGTTCTCCGCTTTTCAACGGTGACCCAGGCCCGAGCGAGAGCAACATCCGTCGCTGGATCATCGAAAACGATTGGCTCGATGCCATCGTGGCCTTGCCTGACCAACTGTTCTACAACACGGGCATCCTAACCTACGTCTGGATCGTCTCGAACCGCAAGCCTGAGCACCGGCGCGGCAAGGTACAGCTCATCGATGCTTCGCGGCACTACGTGAAGATGACAAAGAGCAAAGGGGACAAGCGAAACCGGATTGCCGGAACCGAGGCGGGCGATCCGGATCAGATTGCCGATATTGTGCGGCTCTATGGCGACTATCAGGACGGCGCAACCGCGCGCGTACTCGTCAAGAACAGTGACAAGGAAGAATGGGAAGACCGGGTCTGCTGCCGAATCTTCGACAATTGCGACTTTGGCTATCTCAAGGTTACGGTAGAACGACCGCAGCGCTTAAACTTCCAGATCAGCGCCGAACGCATCGCGCGCGTTGTGAATGAGTCGGCATTCCAGAATCTTGCCAAGAGCAAGAAGAAGTTTGGTAGTGCGGATCACAAGACCGAAGTCGCGGCGGGCGAAGCGCATCAGGCCGCCATCATTGCAGCACTTGAAGCCGCCGTCAGCGACAAGCTGTTCAAGAACCGCGATACGTTCACCGATCATCTCGAAAGCGTGCTCGCTGGTGTCATGCCAAAGGTCCCTGCCAACGTCCGCAAGGCCCTCATAAGCGCACTGAGCGAACGCGACCAGACCGCTGATGTCTGCGTAGACAACAAGGGCGACCCTGAGCCAGACCCAGAGCTGCGCGATGTTGAGCTGGTGCCACTACCAGACAATGCGCCCCCCAAGCTTCCCATCGGCTATGATCGCGACGCCGACAATACCAAGCTGCTGGACCTCGTGCGCGATCACTGCGAGAGCTATCTAGCGCGCGAAGTGACGCCTTATGTCGCCGATGCCTGGATCGATCATTCCAAGACCAAGGTCGGCTATGAAATACCGATCAATCGGCATTTCTATGTCTATAAGCCGCCGCGCGAACTGGAGGCGATTGAGGCTGATATCACTACTCTGGAAAAGGACATCCTTGCCCAACTAAAAAAGGTCGTGTCATGACCGAAGGTAGCCGGGGACAGACGCTCGAACTCTACTTCGTCGGCGGCAAGCCGGACGGCATGTTGACAGCGGAAGTGTTCAACTGGACCGGCCACGTGCTGGTCACGCCGCGCACACAGATCACCGAAGCCCTGCGCCGTCGTGAGGCGCAATATACCGGCGTGTATCTCCTCTTCGGGGAACAATATGGGGCCGACCTTGCCTACATCGGCGAKGGCGAGGCCATGTCTGACCGGATCAGAAGCCACGAGGCAAAGAAGGATTGGTGGACCAAGGTGATCCTTGTTACCTCCCAGGCAAACACGCTGAACAAGGCGCATATCAAATATCTCGAATCACGCCTTGTTGAGGAAGCCAAGAGCATTGGTCGCATCGCGCTGGAGAATGGCAACACGCCCGCGCGCCCTTCTCTGAAGGAGGCCGAGCGGGCGAATATGGAAGGCTTTCTCGACTACCTCCTAATGGTGCTGCCCGCGATCGGCGTCGATGCCTTCAAGCAGAACAAGCGCCCGAAGCTGACCCGAGAGGATGTGCGCGAAGCCGCCTCGCCGGTCTTTGAACTCGTAACGAGAAAACATGGCCTGCATGCCCACGCGATCATTGAGGACGGCGACTTCGTGGTTCTAGAAGGTTCCACAGCGCGCGACAATTGGAGCGGTCGCGGGACCGAGCACACGTCTTACGCAAAACTGCACAAAGACCTGATGGACAATGGCGTCCTGGTGCGCGAGGGACAGTTCTGCCGCTTCACCCAAAATTTTGCTTTTGCCAGCCCCAGCGCCGCAGGCGCTGTTGTGAATGGGCGTCCTACCAACGGCACTATTGAATGGAAGGTCGAAGGTAGCGGCAAGACCTACAAGGATTGGGAAGCGGAACGGCTGGGGCAAGCGGGCGGGGGCCATGTGTAATGAAGCAAGTTCGCTATTCGGAAAGTTGGGAGCGTCGACGGCTCAAGTTCATCGCGGATGTAAAGACGAGTAACGTCGACAAGCATGTTCACGAAGACGAGATCCCAGTCCGTCTCTGCAATTACACGGACGTCTACTACAATCGCGTGATCAAGGATGACATGGAGCTATCGGCAGGCTCAGTCACACTGCATGAACTCAACCGCTTCGGGTTGCGGCGCGGCCAAGTGCTGATGACTAAAGACAGCGAAAGCTGGGACGACATCGCGGTGCCCGCCTACGTGTCACAGGATATGCCTGAGGTGGTCTGCGGCTATCACCTGGCCATGGTCGAGCCCTTGGACGATGAGCTCGATGGCGAGTTCTTCTGCTGGGCTGCACAAACCGACACCATCAACGACCATTACAAGCTTGAGGCGCGTGGGGTTACTCGCTTCGGTCTAGGCCATTATGCACTGAAGAATGTCGAAATTGGTTTCCCATCGCAGGATCGTCAGCGTGCGATCAATGCCTTTCTGCGAAAGAAAACCGCCGAAATCGATGACCTGATTGCTAAGAAGCGGGGTTTGCTGGGGCTGCTGGCGGAGAAGCGCTCGGCGCTGATTACTCGCGCGGTGACCAAGGGCCTCGACCCCACCGCCCCCACGAAACCCAGCGGCATCGACTGGCTCGGTGACATCCCTGCGCACTGGGAAGCGCGGAGATTACGATTCATCGGGCGGGCCCAGAATGGCATCAACATTGGGGGCGAGTTCTTCGGAAAAGGATATCCTTTCGTAAGCTATAGCGATGTATTTAAGAATTTTGAATTGCCGCAGGAGGTGACGGGGCTTGTGGAGAGTTCAGACGCCGACCGCAATAGATATGCTGTTAGAAGTGGAGATATATTCTTTACGCGAACATCCGAAACCATCGAAGAAATTGGGATGTCTTCGGTTTGCTTGAAGGCGATTCCCGGTGCGACTTTCGCTGGCTTTTTGATTCGCGTGAGGCCGTATCCAAACATTCTGCTCCCTGAGTTTTCAAAGTTTTATTTTAGGAACACAAGCCTCAGGGCATTCTTGGTCAAAGAGATGAATCTAGTCACTCGGGCGTCGCTCAGCCAAACGCTGCTCGGAAATATCCCCGTCCTAATTCCACCCCGTGAGGATCAGGAAAGAATAGCCGCATATATCAACGAAAACCTGGCTGCGCTTAACGATGTTGCCTCGAATATAGAAAGCGCTATCGAAAGGCTTACCGAATATCGCGCCGCGATCATCACCAAAGCCGTCACCGGCGAACTTGAGGTGACCTAGCGATGGCCCTGACAACCGATGCGTATTTCGGCCATATCAAGGCCTGTCTTAACCCAGACTTTATTCAGGATAGGGGCAATAGCGGCTCGGTAACGCTCAAGGAAAAGATTGACGGCCTACCGAAGCCTTTGACCGTGACATTCCCATTTGAGGGACAGGCCTTTTCGGTCAATCTCGATCTAAAGCCCACGAAGAAGGGTGATGACCCACGCCTCTTCCGCTTTCTCGACGACGACGCCAAGCCTTGGGCGCGCAAGTGCGATTTCGTTGTCTTTCATCGTATGTCGCTCGGCATTTACGCCTATCTGATCGAGTTCAAGTCAAACGGCATCGACCAGACCGGCATTAAGGCGCAGCTTGACGCTGGGGCGAACTGGCTGCGCTCCATGAAACGCGTTGTGGAGCATTACTTCGGGCATAGTCACTCGCTCTTTGTCCAGAAGTTCGTGTTCAGCTCGAATACAAATCCTGCTGCATATCTTGACGCAGACGGCAAGTACTTACGGGCCGATCCGGCCATTAGATTTTATCATTATGACGCCCTGAATGGACTCGCCCTCGGCGATCTCGAAAACAACATGGCTGACGAGATTTAGGAGGCGCAGATGAACAAACACACCGAAGAAAGATTTGAGGACGCCATTGAAGCCTCACTTCTCACCGATGGCGGTTATCTTAAGGGTGATCCTAAAAGCTTCGATCCGTTATTTGCCCTGTTCCCGCGCGAGATCATCGACTTTATAGCGCGCACACAAGAGGCCCGCTGGCAAGCGATCAAGGGCCTGCACGGACCAAAAGCCGAAGATGCGCTGCTCTCGGCGCTGTCGCGGGAGCTTGGCACCAAGGGCGCGCTGCACGTGCTGCGCAAAGGCTTCAAATGCTACGGCAAGACCTTCGACATCGCCTATTTCGCGCCGAATACAGGCATGAACCCCGAAGCACAGGCCCGCTATGAACAAAACCGGCTCACGGTGATCCGCCAGGTGCGTTTCAGCGAGCGCCGCCCGCAGGACTCGATTGATATGGTGCTGGCGGTCAACGGCCTTCCGCTCGTGACGCTGGAGTTGAAAAACCAGTTCACCAACCAGAACATTCAGCACTCCATCAATCAGTACAAATATGACCGCAACCCGGATGAGCCGTTGTTCAGGTTTAAGGAGCGTGCGCTCGTCCATTTTGCGGTTGATACCGATCTTGCTTTCATGACGACGCGAATTGCGGGCGGTTCGACCTTCTTCCTGCCCTTTAACAAGGGTGATCAAAACCGCGCTGGAAACCCGGCTGATCCGAACGACTACCGAACGGCCTATCTCTGGAAAGACATCCTGAAGGCAGACAGCCTGATGGATATTCTCGCGCGCTTTCTGCATCTGCAGGTGCAAGAGCGCCGTCGCGTCACGCCGAATGGCGTGAAGGTCGAGAAGCGCGAGACCATGATCTTTCCGCGCTTTCACCAGCTTGATGCTGTACGCAGCCTCGTCACCCATGCGCGCGACAATGGCTCCGGACACAATTACCTTGTCCAGCACTCGGCGGGATCAGGAAAATCCAACTCCATCGCATGGCTCGCGCATCGCCTTTCCAGCCTTCACGATGGCACTGGAAGTGACAAGGTCTTTCACTCGGTCATCGTGGTGACAGACCGCCGGGTGCTGGATCAGCAATTGCAGGACACAATTTATCAGTTCGAGCATAAGCAAGGCGTGGTCCAGAAGATCGACAAGGACACCAAACAGCTGACTCGTGCGCTTTCGAACGGTGTGCCGATCATCATTACCACGATCCAGAAATTTCCGTTTGTGGCGCGCGCTATCGATACGATGGGAAAGCAGGGTGAGACGGTTGAGCTGGATACGACGGGCAAACGCTTCGCGGTCATCGTTGATGAGGCCCACTCATCTCAATCTGGTGAGACTGCGACGGAGCTGCGCAAAATCCTCAACAAGTCCGGCATCGAAGATGCCATCGCCTCGGAATATCTCGACGAAGAAGAAGGTCTATCTGAGGGTGCCAAGACGGCATTGATCGCTGAAATGATGAAACGGCCACGTCAGCCGAATCTCAGCTTCTTTGCTTTCACCGCTACTCCGAAATTCAAAACGCAAGCCTTGTTCAATGAACCGAGCCCGACAACGAACCGACCGCCCTTCCATCACTACTCAATGCGCCAAGCGATTGRGGAAGGCTTCATTCTCGACGTTCTTCAGAACTATACGACCTATAAGCGGTTCTTCGGACTAATCCGAAAGATCGAGAATGATCCCGAAGTGCCAAAGCGCAAGGCTGCAAAGGCGCTTGGTCGATTTGTTTCGCTTCATCCCTACGACATTGGTCAGAAGGTCGAGATCATTATCGAGCACTTTCGCTCATCGAGTCGTCATAAGATTGGTGGACGCGCGAAAGCTATGGTGGTGACAGGATCTCGGCTTCACGCCGTGCGTTATAAGCGTGCCTTCGATGATTACATAAAGGCGCACGGCTATGATGACATCCGGTCTCTGGTGGCGTTCTCCGGCGAAGTTAGAGACGAAGCTGTTCCGGGCGTGAACTTCACTGAAGTGGGGATGAATAGCGGAATAAAAGAACGGGAACTGCCTGAGAAGTTCGCTTCGGACGATTTCAAGGTGCTGCTCGTCGCGGACAAATACCAGACAGGGTTCGATGAACCCTTGTTGCACACAATGTATGTCGACAAGCGGCTCGCGGGCGTTCAAGCCGTTCAGACTCTGTCACGCCTCAATCGAACTACCGCGGGAAAAGAAGACACGTTCGTGCTTGATTTTGTGAATGAGCCCGAAGAAATCTTCACGGCGTTCAAGCCCTACTATGAAGTCACCCCACCTGGGAAAGCGACTGATCCTCACCAGCTCTACGACCTTCAGCATAAGGTCGAGCAATGGCGCTTGTTCGACGATGGTGATGTAGATGCGTTCTGCAATGTGTGGTTTCGTCCACGATCCGAAACGATTGCATCAGAACATCAGGAGCTTAACTCGATCATCGACACCTCGGTCGAGCGCTTCAAGGGCCTTGATGAAAAAACACAGGAGGAGTGCAAGGCACACCTTGAAAGCTATCGCCGTCTATATGCTTTCCTCGCACAAATCATTCCGTACCAGGACACGAGCCTTGAGAAGCTATACGTATTTGTTCGGTTCCTMTTGAAGAAGCTACCACGACGCGACGACAGCGGACGGTTCGCTCTCGAAGAAGAAGTCGCCTTGCAATATTACCGACTTCAAAAGATGAGCGAGGGCACGATTAGCCTTGCTGACGGCGATGCTGAATCTCTGAAGGGGCCGACCGAGGTTGGAACGAAATCGACGAAAGAGGACAACGTTCCCCTTTCTGCACTGATCGACCGCCTGAACGAGCGATTTGGAACGCAGTTCACTCACACTGACAGGCTATTTTTTGAACAGGTGGCCGAAGCCGCAACTAGCGACGAAACTCTAAAAGCTGCTGCGGAGGTCAACAGTATGGAGAACTTCGCAATCGTGTTCGACAAGATGCTCGAAAGCCTCTTCATCGAACGCATGGAAGGCAATGAAGCAATATTCTCTAGGTTAATGAATAATCCGAAATTCCGTAATGTTGCCGGAGAACACTTGCTAAAAGAGGTCTACGACCGGCTGAAGAAGTAGAACTTTGTCGCGCATGCCAGAAGCCTTGTAGAGAGGCAAATCTCAATAAATCAGACATTTAGAACGCCCTTTTGACCCTGTCGAAGGTTCGTATCCGTTCAAGGCGATCAGCGCCTTCCAGAGGTCTTCTCAGTTCGGGGACCGCACACCCGAAGCTGCCAGAAGCGGCATTAAGATAACGCTGGCCATTCAGAAGAATTAGAGCTCCAGTTCTGCAGGGACTTATGCGTCACCCACATGAATCTCGGATCGCACAGAAACAGGCTTATGCTAGGATGAGCCCCGATTGATGCGAGGGTTCCATGAATGCTGCGTGAGAATGTCCACGACCTGCTCGCCTTTCTCGTCGTCGCCCGCGAACGAAGCTTCACCAAGGCTGCGGCGAAGCTGGGCATATCGCAGTCGGGTCTGAGCCACACCGTGCGGGGCCTCGAGGAACGCCTCGGCGTGCGCCTGTTGACCCGCACGACCCGCAGCGTCGCGCCGACGCCAGAGGGTGAACACCTGCTCACCACCATCGGTCCACGCTTCGAAGAGATCGAGGGCGAGCTCGTCTCCCTGACCGACAAACGTGAACGACCGGCCGGGACGATCCGGATCACCGCCGAGGATTTTGCGATCGACCATGTCCTATGGCCAAAGCTTCGCAGGGTGCTGCACGACTACCCAGACATCAAGGTCGAGTTCGTCATCGACTACGGTCTCGCCGACATCGTCGCGGAGCGTTTCGACGCCGGCGTCCGTCTCGGCGAAATCGTGACACAGGGAATGATCGCCGTTCGGATCAGCCCCGACCAGCGGATGATCGTCATCGGTTCTCCGGACTATCTCGCTCGCAACCCGGCGCCGATCGTGCCGCAGGACCTGACCCACCACAACTGCATCAATCTCAGACTGCCGACGAAGGGCGGGCTCTATGCCTGGGAGTTCGAGAAAAACGGGCAGGAGCTTCGGGTAAGGGTCGATGGCCAGATGACCTGTAACGGCATCACGCAGATCCGCAACATGGCGATCGACGGGTTCGGCCTGGGGTTCATTCCCGAGGGCCTCGCCCAGCCGGAGATCGATGCGGGAAGGCTTGTGGAGGTCCTCGGCGACTGGTGCCCATCCTATCCGGGCTACCATCTGGTCTATCCCAGCCGTCGGCAGTCGCCTGCAGCGTTCAATATCGTCGTGGAGGCCCTGCGCGAGCGCAGTTAGAGTGTCCACGAGAGCGATCAGCTCTGGCGCTTTTCGAAGACGTCMTTGACGACGGGAACCGCGGACATGATGTTCGGCCACCCGGCATAGAAGGTCAGTTGCGTCAGCACTTCGGAGGCCTGATCCTTCGTCAGTCCGGCATTCATGGCGCGTCCGAGATGATAGGTGATCTGCGCGACCTGGCCGGACGCGACAAGGGCCGTCACGGTAACCAGGCTGCGGTCGCGCGGCGCAAGCCCCGGACGAAGCCAGAGGTCCTTGAACAGAACGCCATTGGTATAGTCGACGACGCCCTGCGAGACCGGCCCGACATTCTGGGCGACGCTGGTAGCGCGTTGCGCGTCTGCCTGTTCGTCAAGCGGAAGTGGCGTTGGGCTTGCTTCTGGAATCTGGTCCGCTCCGATCCCGCGTGCGCCGAAGACGTCCTTGGCAATGGCCACCGCCGCGGTGGCGTTCGCCCAGCCGGAATAGAAGGCGAGATGCGTGATGATCTCCGAAAGTTCGGACGCCYCCACGCCGTTGTCGAGTGCCAGGTCCAGGTGGAAGGCAAGCTCGACCGTCTGGTTCCGCGCGATCAGCGCTGCGACCGTCACGACGCTGCGGTCGCGTGGCGACAGGCCGGGGCGTTTCCATAGGTCGTCCAGCAACGTGGCATTGGTGTATTTCACGAGAGCAGGGGAGACGGCCTGCATGTCGGACATCGAAACCGGCGGGACGGCAAGCGGGAAGGTGCGGTCGTCTGCGAGCGCCGGGGTCGCACCTGCAAGGGTCGCCGACAGTGCGGTTGCTGCGATATGCTGTTTCATGATTTCGTCCTTTACTTCATCGTCAATCCTCGGGCGACGCAGCGCCCACGCCGTCAGAAGGTGGGAGGCGAATTGATGAAGATTAGATCCCTGATCTTGATAGGACTTATGGGCAGCATGCATGAATCGCCAACGCTCTCGGCCTAACGCCGACGATCACCGTGTCGGCTTAAATGCAACGAGCCGCGAGACCTCTGTGTCCAGGCTCACAATCAAGCGCTGCCAATTGCCGTGATATATGCGGCCCGCCCATAACGCCTATCAATGCCGGCCATCTAATCCATCCGCCTTGGCGCACTATCTCATCGCGGACAAACCTTTCGTTCGCTTCAGGAGATCACCATGCAGAAACGAAAATTGGGCCAGGGACTGGAAGTGGCGGCACTGTCGCTCGGGGCGATGGGATATGGTAAGTCGCGCGACATCCCGGACAGGGACGAGATGATCACCCTCCTGCGCGGCGCCGTGGATCAGGGTATGGATTTCTTCGACACCGCGGAAGTTTACGGACCGTGGACGAACGAGGAGATGGTCGGCGAAGCGTTCGCGGGCATGCGCGAGAAGGTCAAGATAGCCACCAAGTTTGGGTGGAATATCGACCAGAGCACCGGCGAGCATCTTGGCGGCGTCAATAGCAATCCCGCTCAGATCCGAAGCGCCGTCGATGGCAGTCTGAAGCGGCTGCGAACCGATTACATCGACCTGCTCTACCAGCACAGGGTCGATCCTGACGTCCCGGTGGAAGACGTGGCGGGCACGGTCAAGGATCTGATCTCGCAAGGCAAGGTCCGCTACTTCGGTCTTTCGGAAGCGGGTGCTGGATCGATCCGCCGTGCCCATGCCGTACAGCCGGTTGCGGCGCTGCAGAGTGAGTATTCTTTGTGGACGCGAGATCCTGAGCCGGAGATTATTCCCACGCTCGAAGAATTGGGCATCGGCCTCGTTCCCTTCAGCCCGCTTGGCAAGGGATTTCTGACCGGAAAGATCGACGCCGGAACCACGTTCGGCTCGAACGACTTTCGGGGCCAGATACCCCGCTTCAGCCATGAGAACCGTAGCGCCAATCTCGCGCTCGTCGAACTGATCCGGTCGGTCGGAGCGCGGCATGGCGCAACGCCCGCCCAGGTCGCGCTTGCATGGCTTCTCGCTCAGAAGCCCTGGATCGTGCCGCTGTTCGGCACGAGATCGTTGACCCGGTTCCAGGAGAATATCGGCGCCTTGTCGGTCGATCTATCCAGAGACGATCTGAGCGCGATCGATGAAGGCGCTGYACAGGTTCGGATCGTAGGTGACAGGTACCCGGCGGAAATGATGAAGCTGTCAGGTCGTTGATGTTCGACCGGCGCGAGGCTCTTCAGGTGGCCATAAGAAACACATCTTCTCTGCCGCCGGCTAAAGGACCAACTCGTTCGGCTGCCATTGTCCTGCGCCGCGTCTCTCGCAGGAAACACTCCAAGCGTCGCCAATACCAATTAGCGGCCTCACGCATCGGATCATAGCTGTTTCACCTCAGTCTTCAGCAGAAATGGTTCTCGCCTTTGTCATGGACGGGGTTGTTTTTAGGAGGTCATCACCACCGCCCGCGCTGGGCAAGGGAAAAGACGTCAGCCGCTCAACTTCATTGGGGTGGACTCCTGATGAAAGGTTCGATGTTTCAATGGCTTCAACTCCGTGTCGAAGGTTTAATCCCCTCAATAGCTACGCTACCTCTCCGGCTGGTCCCTCACTCTGGCTATCTCTCTGCTAGGGCCAGTGCGGCTTGGACCCCACCTTCGATGATTTCAGCAGCCCTCGATGGATCGGAAACAGCTCGCGCAATCTGAAGTGTGCCGACCATCAGACTGAAGATTGCCATTGCGCTTTCTTGCGATGAGGACGAGGCTGGAAGATAGGACGCGAGCGCTTCGATATAACGCGCCAATCCATCCTCATAAGCCTTCCGAGTCGACTCGGGTTGACGCCCGATTTCAGGCAAGAGTGCGGCCGATGGGCAGCCATCTTCGCTACCTTGCAGATGGGCAATATTCAGATAGTCGCGAATGATATCTTCAATTCCAAGGTTTGCGGTTCGGGCCTGCTCCAAATTTGCGAGCTGATCATTCAGAGCGCTGACGACGGCCTCCTTCACGAGTGTCTCTTTTGAATCGAAATGCGGATAGAATGCCCCGTTTGTGAGGCCGGCCTCCGACATGATTCCTGCCAGGCCCGATGCCGCCGCACCTTCTCTGCGAAAACGCTTGGAAGCGACGTCGATTATTCGGCGTCGCGTGGTTTCCTTGTGACCCTTTTCAAAGCGCATCTATGTCTTCCGTAAATGGGTGGGCCTGTGCATTGCATTGTTCCCGCGATCAAAGCAGCGGTTTCCCACAGCTTACACGGCTGCGGATTCAAGCACGGCTTGCAGATCCTTATCAAGCTTTCTCGCGACTTCGTCGACGTCGCGGTCCCCGAACTGGCCGAAGGTGGAGATCGGCCGATCATACTCGAATGCGACACCGTCGCTGTCCTCGCGAAGAAGTACCCGGATAGGTGCATAGAGGCCGGCAGAGATGCGGTGGCGGGTCATTTTTGTCGCGGTAAGCGGATTGCCAATGTCGTATTGTATCGCATGACGCTGAAGACCGGCTACTTGGACCGCAGCACCATGATCTCGAAATCCGAAAATCGATAGCGCCGGGAGCGCCTCGAGTTCACGAAGCGCTCGGGTCGTTTCCCGATAACGAAGGAGCGTGAAGATCCCGTCGTCGATCCTGGGAACCATGCTTTCCAGATTCGACTTGACGGTGCCAAAGTCTTTGCTGGAGTGGATTGTAACGTGTTCTACTTCAATCCTCTGGATGTCGACCGCTTTGCTTGCCATTCTCATGGTCCTTCTACGTTGGGCTTCGTGATCTGTTCGTGTTGTGCTGCTTGCTCTTCAGAGAGACGAGATACCGAGTGCCTCCACCCGGCGGGCGAGCGACAGCAACCTACGGTCCCCGCCAAAGGGCGCATCGATTTCAAGGCCGATTGGAAGACCGTCGCCCACGTTGCCCATCGGGAGACTGATCCCAGGAAGCCCGGCACCACTTGCTGGGACAGTGTTCTTCGCCAAGGCAGCGAAAGTCACTTCCTGCCCTGCGATCAGAAACTGGTTTTCCTTTCCGATCTCCGGCGCCGTGCAAGGTGTCGTGGGGAGGAGAAGCGCCTCAGCCCCGCTTGTCGCAAAGGCGTGGCTGAACAGGTGCTGAAGTTTGGGCCGGTCATTGGCCAATACCGCGTTATAGCCATCGTCGGACAGCCATTTGGAGCCAGTTGGCAGAACATGGTGCTGCCACGCTTCCTTCAGACCCGGCTTGAGGTTCTGGTAAATCTCCTCGAAGGAGGTGGGAATAGCGTTCTCTTTGAGAAACGCGGAAATCGCGCCCATGGTCTCACGGAAGAAGATGCTCCAGGTTGTCGCGTCGGCGAGCGCCGAGAACTCTTCTCCGAAATCAATCTCGACGATTTCGGCGCCGGCATCGCGTAGTCTGTGAATGACGTTGTTGAAACGTCCCTCGACCTCGGGATCGATGAGGTCGAGATATTGCTTGGGCGCATAGGCGAATCTCACGCGCTTCAGGTCACCCAATTCGGTGGCAATCGGTGCAGGTTCCTTCGTGACGACCTGGTCGATGAGCTCGCAGTCTTCAACCGTGCGGGCGAACACCCCGGTCGTGTCGAGAATATGGGAAATCGGCGCGACTCCATTGCGTGGCCAACGCCCCGTCGTTGGCTTGAACCCAACCACGCCACACAACGACGCCGGCACGCGGATTGAACCGATGGTGTCCCCTCCGAAAGCTGCGGGCACGATGCCAGCGGCGACGGCCGCCGCGGACCCGCTTGAGGACCCACCACTGACGCGATCAGGAGCGCGAGGATTTTTCACCTGGCCATAGGGATTGTTGTCGCCCGTCAACCCGAAGGACATCTCGACGAGGTTGTTCTTTCCGAACACGATGGCGCCGGCTTGCCTGATCGCGCCAACCACCTCGGCGTCTTGCGTCGGCACAAAGTCCTTCAGATTGCTGACGCCAAGTGTCGTGCGCAGGCCGGCTGTCAAATAGCTGTCCTTGACACCTAGAGGAACACCGAGCAGGGGGCCGGATGCGCCCGCGGCTCGAGCCCTATCGGCTTCGCGGGCGGCGTTGARCACAGCCTGTTCGTCGATCGTGATGAAAGCCTTGAGATCCGATTGCTCGCGGGCACGATCGAGAAGTGCTTCGGCGTATGTCTCCGCCGTGAAGTCGCCGCTGTTCATGGCGCGCACAGCTTGCGCAACACCTAGCGCGGCCAAGCCATCGGCAACTCTGGTCTGGTCTGACGTAACTTCCTTATGCATGGGAATCCTCACACTTCATGGAATAGGAGGACTTGCCCGGGCTTGAGCAAGACGTCCATCCGGTTACATTATGATCATAATATTAAATTACGACCGTAATGCAATAGGCATTTTTGTGAACGGGCTTTGGACGGAGTCCCACGCCCATAAATGTGTGAATTCGCGACGGGGAACATTTTTGCCGAAATTTTCGTCGTCACCCGCGCAATTCCGCGAGAGCGGCGGCCTTGCCCCTCCATTTCGGCCGCAAGAGGTTTTCGTCATTGCCTGAACGCTGTCGATCGGCTGAGCGCCGGCCGTCGCCAACTTTTCGATTGTTTTCGATAGTCGATGGCGGCGTTTGATACTGTACCTCGTCCCGATCTGGACGCGCCGGTGGCGAGCTCATGATCGATGTCCGTTGCGGAACGAGGTTTGAACGTGGCCGAGTAGAACCAACGTGCAATTGCGATAAGATGTTGCATCAGTTCCGGTTCTTGAGGTCCAATGTCTGAAGTCGATTGGTTAAGCCATCTCCTGCAAATCGTCACTGTTACTGGTCAGCTCGAGGTCCGCTGTGCCTATGGTGCGCCGTGGCGCCTAGCCTGGGGCCGGGCGGTGGCGAACGAAATTCCCTACCACGTCATCGTCAAGGGGCGGGCCATTTTCGAGGACCTAGAGACGAGAACAGCAAGGGAGCTGGTGAGCGGAGATATCGTGTTACTGCCGCACGGTGCGGCGCATGTGATGCATGATGGTAGTGGGCAGACACCGATCCGCACACATCAAAGCGTGGGCTCAGCCGGATGGATGCTCAGCGAAAACGATGGCCAGGGCGAGCAACTGGATTTGCTGTGCGGACGGTTTTTCATTGCGCCGCCCCACGATCGACTGATCCGCAACTACCTGCCCACGAACCTTGTGGCGCGAACGATCGACGGCCTCGGAAGAGACGGTATCGGATCTGCTGCTACGGATCAGCTGGCCAGTCTGGTGGGGTTGATGCGAATGGAGTCCGCCGGCAACCGAGCGGGAGGGCGTGCTGTCCTCAACGCCCTTTCTTCCGCCCTGTTCACACTGGTGATGCGGGCAGCCAGTGAATCCGACAAAGCTCCCGATGGCTTGTTGGCCCTGGCCGGCCATCCTCGACTGGCTCCAGCCATTGCGGCCATGTTCGCCAATCCGGTGCACCCTTGGAAGCTGCCGGACCTGGCGGACATGTGCGGGATGTCACGCGCTACGTTCATGCGGCACTTTCAAGACAGGCTGGGTCGCTCCGCCCTCGATCTGCTGACTGATCTCCGGATGAGCCTGGCGGCCAATGAGTTGAAAAAACCGGCGATCAGCACCGAGGCTGTTGCCGAAACGGTCGGCTATCAATCTGTTTCGGCATTCCGCCGTGTTTTTACCGAGAGAATGGGAATGACGCCCGGGGAATGGCGCCGACAAGCGCATACCGGGCAGGCGCGCGCCGAGGATTGATCCTTTCGCGCATTCTATTGAGGCAATCCAGTCTCGATATTCTCACTGATGGCCGTAAATTGAGCTCCGTAATCACTTGATGAGGGAGCCACCCAATGAACGACTTCAGCCACGCAGCAAACCATCTGACGCCGACGAACGCCGTTATCGAAACCATCCTGAGCCGGAGTGCCGCCAAGTACTACGACACCACCGCAACACTGAGCGACGATGAAATCCGCGATCTGGTGCGGATCGGCACGGCCGCACCGACATCGTTCCACCTGCAGAACTGGCGGTTTATCGCCGTCCGTACACCTGACGCCAAGGCACGGCTCCATCCGATCGCCTGGAAGCAGCCCGCGATCCTCGACGCCGCCGTCACCTTCATCATCGTCGGCCAGTTGGCCGATGCCAGCACGATCCCCGCGCGTCTGGCGCCGGTCGTGGAAGCCGGCATCATGCCGGCCCATCTGGTGCCGGAATGGGAAATCCCCGCCCGCGGTCTGTATGACGATCAGCCGCAGCGCCAACGCGACGAGGCAGTGCGCTCCGCCACCTTCGGCACAGCGGCGATCATCTATGCGGCCCGCTCCTTCGGCCTGGGTTCGACACCGATGATCGGTTTCGACGCAGACGCGGTGCATCTCGAGTTCGGCCTGGCCGAAGACGAAATCCCGGTGATGCTGCTGACCGTCGGGCCGGAACGGGCCGGCAACTGGCCGCAGAAGCCGCGGATGCCGGTGGCCGACGTCCTCGACTTCGCCTGATTACCGATCCAATCTAAAAATAGGAGATTACAATGTCCAGAACCGTTGTTCTGACGCCGGAACAGGTGCCGGCGGAATCGAAACAGACCCTCGATATGTTCACCAAGAACATCGGGTTCACGCCCAACATGATGGCGGCTTTCGCGCAGAGCCCTATCGCGTTCAAAGCCTGGGCCAGCCTGCTCGGCTCCCTGAGCAAGGCACTCGACGTAAAGACACGCGACAGCATCGGCCTTGCCGTCTCCGAAGTGAATGGTTGCAACTATTGCCTGACGGTTCACAGCTTCACCGCCGAACATATGGCCAAGCTTTCGGCCGATGACATCATTCTCGCCCGGAAGGGCCATGCCAACGATCCGAAACGGGACGCCGCCGTCCAGTTTGCGCGCAAGGTCACCGAGACCCGCGGGCAGGTCAGCGACGCCGATCTGAAAGCCGTCCGCGATGCTGGCTATACCGATGCGAACATCATCGAGATCGTCGCGCTTGTGGCCATGTATTCCCTGACGAACTTCTTCAACAACGTGTTCGACCCGGAGAAGGACTTTCCCGCCGTAACACCAGCCGGCTCGATCTAAGCTTTCGCCTGCCGCAACCTTTTGAAGCTATTGGGATCATTGACATGAATATTCTCCATATCGATAGCAGTCCGCGTCAGGAATCGCATAGCCGTGCGCTATCGGCTGCGATCGTTGAAAAGCTTCTTAAGGTAGCGCCGGGCGCGAGAATTACTCGGCGTGACCTGGGGGCTGATCCCCTGCCGCAAACCGAAGCCCTTTACGCCGCCGCGTTGGCGTCGCCGGCAACGTTGGCCGCCCCGCCGATGGGTTCTCTGGATCTTTCCGAAGTGCTTATTCGGGAAGTCGAAGCGGCCGATGTGATTGTCATCGGAACGCCGATGCACAATCTGACGATTCCCTCGGTCCTCAAGGCGTGGATCGACCAGATCCTGCGCGTCGGCCGCACGATGAAGTCGACGCCATCAGGCAAGGTCGGAATGCTCCAGGACCGCCCGGTGTTTATCGGCGCGGCTTCCGGTGGCTTCTTCGCCGGTGAGCGAGCCAACCAGCCGGATTTTCTCACACCCTATCTGTCGCTGGCACTCAGCTCCATTGGGCTGCGGACGCAACAATTTCTCCCGCTTCAAGGCACTGCCTTCCTGGATTGGAGCCAGGCGCCGTTAGCGAGGGACAAGGCGCTCACTGCTCTCGACCTGACCGTCATGAGAGAGTTTCGAGCCGCTGCCGGTCGCCCTGCAGCGCTCTCGAGCATTGATCGGCCGTATCGCGATGCGCCTTTGCTTTCGAGAGCGTCGCCGGGAGCTTTTTGAGGGCGTGCCATGGTTGCACCCGCATCTTAACCTCCGACCTCCGCCGAACCATGAACATGAGGCCTTCAGATGATTTTACCTACCAATACACTTCCCCAAATCGGCGACAGGATCGCCGACAAATCAGCACCGCCCGATGACAGCGCCGTCCGCGAATGGATCGGAGCAGAGGCACTCGAGCATTGGGCCGAACTGCGGAACTGGATCGACGAATTCTACCCAGGAGTTTTCGCGCCCGACTGGCTCTACGGTGGCAAGAACCGCGGTTGGTCCTTGCGCTATAAGAAAACGAAGGCGTTCACCACCCTGGTGCCGGAATACCGGCGGTTTTCGGCTGTCGTGGTTATGGGCAGAGCGGAACGTGAGAAGTTCGAGGAGCGGCGTTATGTTTGGCGCCCGCAACTGGTCAAGCTTTACGATGAAGCCAAAACATATATCGACGGAAAATGGCTGACGCTTGCCATCTCTTCGGCAGACGATCTGCATGATGTGACGGACCTTCTGACGATGAAGCGCCCGCCACCGCCGCGCAGTTAAAACCGAGATAAGACGGGCTTGCCGCGCGGCATCAGACAGGAATTCGATAAGGTCTTCGCGAAAGACGTCGAACCGATAACGAGTTGCGCGAGAGATCGAAAAGACCTTCCGCGCCTGCAAATTACCCCAAACCAACAAATATCCAAGGAGACAATTCCCATGAAAGCGATCGTAGTGAACGACCAGGCTGCGGGAACAGCCGGAATGACGCTGGTGGAGCGACCCAAGCCACAGGCAGCGATAAACGACGTCGTCGTTGAGGTCCATGCTGCGGGGTTCGTCAACACCGAACTGGATTGGCCTTCGACCTGGACCGATCGAACCTTTCGTGACCGGACGCCATCGGTCCTCGGCCATGAGTTGGCGGGTGTGGTCACCGCGCTCGGCTACGGCACCACCGGCCTGTCGATCGGTCAGCGGGTGTTCGGCCTGACTGACTGGTATCGCGACGGCACACTGGCTGAGTACGTCGCTGTGGAGGCCCGCAATCTCGCGCCGCTGCCCGGCAGCGTCGACTTCACGGTCGGCGCAAGTCTGCCGATATCTGGCCTGACCGCATGGCAGGGACTGTTTCAGCATGGCCGCCTCCAAGCGGGGCAGAGCGTACTCGCACACGGCGCGGCTGGCGCCGTCGGCTCGATCGTGACGCAGCTTGCGCGGGAAGCCGGCGCCTATGTCATCGGTACCGGACGCGCCCCTGACCGCCAGAACGCGCTCGACTTTGGTGCAAATGAATTCGTCGATCTCGAGAACGACCTCCTGGAAGACATCGGCGGCGTCGATCTGGTGTTTGATGTCATTGGCGGCGATGTTCAGAAGCGGTCCGCGGCGCTGATTAGGGCYGGGGGAACGCTTGTGACAGCCGTCGGACCGACGGATATTCGGCCTTCGGATGGGCTGACGGTCGACTTCGTCGTCGAGGCTGATCGTACCCAGCTATCCGAGATCGTTCAGCGGGTCCGGGACGGAAGACTGCGGACGAACATCGGCAAGGTTTCAAGCCTGGACGATGCGGTCGCCACCTTCAATTCGACGGAGCGGCGCGCTGGAAAGACGGTCATTCGCGTTCTCCCGTGAGGCCGCTGCGAGAATAAGGATATTCGTGGGGCACATAACCCCGCCGTATCTTCCTGACGGATTGGCCGCCATGTGCACTCCCTGGAGGATTTCCTCCAGGGAGTGCACATCGCATACAAGCTCCGCATCCTGTTGCCTCAGGCTTACTCGGCGAACGAAGCGAATGCCGGAACGGAGAGGTAGGCCTCCGGGTCAACTGACAGGATAGGAGACCGTGCAATCTTCAAAAAAACACCTCACGCGGACGGCGGTCTGCGACCGTCTGTTTCCCGACGAACCGTTACTGCTAGATGAGCATGCCTCCCTGCCATCATGCATCCCAGGTTTCCTTCGGAGAAGCTGATGTCCGCGAATCCCGAGAGTTGCGAAGAAATTCACAGGCGTTCGATCGGGGTTGCGCGGATGAGAATTTCCTCCTGACGGAAGCGAGCCTCCAGTTCCCTGCGGTAAGAGGACCACCAGGAGCGGTCGATATCGTCAGTCATCACTTCGGCCACGACGATACGATCGCGCTCGATGTCCCCTCCGTCCTCCCACAGACCCTCGGCGGGAGAGTTGATGTGCAGGGTGACCCCACCAAACTTCTCCGTGAGTTCGTCGCGAACCAGGTCGAGGTTCGTCCGATTCCGACGACTATGCGCCACGGGAAGCAAGATTTCGACGAGATAGGGCATGCCCCGAAAACTGTCAGAGCAACCGGAAGGTTCCGGTTTATGCACGACTACATGCTAGATCAGCTAAGGCCGAGTTCCTGTTTGAGCTCGTCGATCCGTTTGGAGGCTTCGGCTTTCGAGATGTCCTCAGCGTAAGCGTTTGGCTTATGCGCCTGTTCCGAAAGCGTCTTCAGGTAAGATCGCTGGGCGCCGGTTATCGGCTCGTCGCCGCTTACCCACTCATCTGGATCTTTCTGGGTGTTGGAAGTCGTGTCTGTCTTCGGGTTGTTGGTCATGGAGAACTCCTCTCTTGTTCCCTGAACGTTCTGGCTCTCGTCAAGTTCCGGAACCGGAAGGCGAGCCCGATGGGATTTCCGGAGCGCAACCGAGCCCTCCTTGGCGCACTACGCTCGGAAAGGACTTTCCCCCGCCGGATGATGTGATTGAAGCAACAAAAATGGCACAGGCCGTTTATTTGCCAACGACCCGGTGGAAAGTTGTTTCGCGGTTCGATATCGATCTTCCTGTCCCTGGAGATGCGGAAACTTTCCTTCGACCGACCCGGCTTTAACCGCCGGGTCTCTTTCGATCGCGCCGTACGACACGCCACCGAACTGAAGCAGGGCTCGTCGCGAGTTGAGACGATCATGCTACCCGAGGGGCTTCGTCTGGAGCTGGAGGAGCAGATCGACTTCGTTTCCGGAAATCCGTCGCATCGCGCAACCCAGGACAAAGGGTCGCGATTTTTAAAGGGCGGCTTCAACCGACCGTGGAACATTCCGCGTCGTTCTATGAGCTCGAAGACCTGTTCCCGACCTTCGGGGTCTAGGAGTCCCTTATCGGCCAGCCATTTGGTCAGGTCGCTTCACACCATCACGCGGATAGGCCCAAGGCGAATTTCTCTGCTTACCCGAGCTCCTCGGCAAGGCCGATGAGAAGACCCTCGGGTCCGCGGATGTAGCAAAGCTTGTAGGCGTCCTCATATCGGACGACATCGCCGACAAGCTGGGCGCCGTGCGCGCGCAGTCTCTCAACGGTCTCCTCGACGTCATCGACTGTAAACATGGCTCGCAGATAACCAAGCGCATTCACCGGAGCGTTCCGATGATCCGCAACGATTTCAGGTCTGAGGAAGCGTGAAAGCTCCAGCCGGCTGTGCCCGTCCGGCGTGCGCATCATGGCGATCTCCACGTGCTGATCGCCCAGACCAGTAACACGACCGGCCCATTCGCCCTCGATCGTCGCGCGGCCTTCGAGTTCGAGGCCCAGCTCTTGGAAAAAGCCTATCGCCACGCCAAGGTCTTCAACGACAATCCCGATGTTGTCCATCCGCTTGAGCGCCATTCCGCCTCCTCCGATTTTCGGTCCGATCCTTCGAGGACGTGGTTGAACCATCGATCCCGACATCGCTATCGAAATCTTTAAGAAAAATTTCGGATGGCGTCACCCTCATCAGCTTTCGGGCTTTTATTGCTGGTGTTTGCCGAATATCGTCGGCGCTGCGCCAGGTGGCTTGACCGTTTGGCGTCCAAAAATGCATTGATTGACGGGGGGCAGATGTCTATTTCCAATGACCAAGAGCGCGAGGGGCAGGCGAAGTACCCTGTGCTACAGCCAGGGTCTGACATAGACGCTGTGCAGGCGGGACATATTGCTGCAGCGTTTCTTGCGGCGATCGTCGAGTCTTCCGACGACGCCATTGTCAGCAAGACTCTCAACGGCATCATCACAACCTGGAATAAAGGCGCCGAGCGCCTTTTCGGCTATGCGGCGGACGAGGCTGTCGGCAAGCCGATCACGATCGTCATTCCACCCGATCGCCTCGACGAGGAACCGGCCATTCTCGCCCGCATCCAGGCCGGCGAGCGCGTCGATCACTTCGAGACCATACGACGACGCAAGGACGGTAGCCTGATTGATATCTCCCTCACCATCTCGCCTATTCGGGATGGCAACGGAATGATCATCGGTGCATCGAAGATTGCCCGCGACATCTCGGAGCGCAAGCGAGCCGCCGAGCACCAGGAACTTTTGCTTCGAGAAATGCATCACCGGGTGAAAAACCTGTTCGCTATCACTGGCAGCATCATCACCCTTGCAGCAAGGACGGCAAAGACGACTGCCGAGCTGGCGGCCGGGATGCAGGACAGATTGGTCGCTCTGTCCCTGGCGCATGAGATGACATTGCCAAGCCCGAACGGTGAGGCGACCGGCGCACCGCAGACCACCCTGTTCCGGCTTCTGTCCAATATCCTCGCTCCGTATGAGCGCGACGGTGCCAATCGTTGGCAGCTGACCGGAGATGACATCGACGTTAGCGGCAACAAGATCACAGATTTAGCGCTGCTGTTCCATGAGTTTGCAACCAATGCCGCGAAATATGGCGCTCTGTCTGTGGAAGAGGGGAAGCTGGATATCGCAGTGACGAAGAACGGCAACATCGTGGAAATCGTCTGGCTCGAAAGCAACGGTCCGCGGCACGAGCCGCCGGAGACACATTCGATCGGTTTTGGAAGCCGGCTCGAGCAGATCGTCGGAAAGGGCCTCGGGGTCGATATCTCGCGCGAGTGGATGCCGAACGGACTCGCGATCCGACTGTCCGTCCCAATCGGCGCTATCAGCGATTAAGGCAGCGAGCCAGCCGCGCCTTAACCGGCCGGACCGAGTTGCAGGACGTTGGCGCCAATCGACGCGTCGGTCGCCCGTTCCAGGCGGTCTGATAGGGTTCTCACGTGGATCTCCATCGAACCGCGCCCGACCTCTAACGCCAACAGGTGACCGCCGACCGCTGCAAACGAAGAGTTACCTGCGGCTGCATGCAGATGCGGCAGCGGCTTTCCATCCTTCCAGGCAAGCGAGCCCGTCAAATTGGTCACTTCAAGGTTCTCGTAGCTCTTCGGTTTGAATTCGCCGGCTTCGAAATCGAAGAAGCCGAA
Source organism: Rhizobium sp. 01N447_2 (assembly GCF_056399245.1). Taxonomy (NCBI): domain Bacteria; kingdom Pseudomonadati; phylum Pseudomonadota; class Alphaproteobacteria; order Hyphomicrobiales; family Rhizobiaceae; genus Rhizobium; species Rhizobium sp. 01N447_2. Next base: position 5,157 of record NZ_JBFTQY010000050.1, on the reverse strand, counting down.
GGTGATATGACCTGCGAATCCGAAACCAGAAAGCATCGCCGAAGGTATATCTTCGTCGACCATCAGCGCTCCGAGGCAGGCAAGCACATCGTCTCCCTGCCTTAAGACCATCAGGAATCCGTCAGGTGTTGGGATGTAGCGTTGCTGCTCCGTCACGGAACACGACCGATCAATGATGGGCGCTGTGCGCGGCGTTCCGCTTTCGCGTCGCTGCCGCCTTCTTTGCCGAAGCCGACCGGTCTGCGGCCGATCGCGACGCTGCCGCCTTGCCACCTTTCTCGCCGCCTTTGTGGGCTGCGGGATGACCGGTATGCTTGCCCTGTCCGGAACCGCCGGCCTTCTTGCCGCCGCCATCATCCTTGTTGACGGTTGCCCAGGCTCGGCGCTCGGCTTCGTTCTCGGACAGGCCACGGTCTTCGTAGCTTTCGGCGATGTGGTCTGCCTTGCGTTCCTGTTTGTCAGTGTACTTGGACTTGTCACCGCGGGGCATGTCATTTCCTCCGTCGTTGATAATCAGGACGAACGGTAAGACAGAAAGTTTGTTCCGGGTCCGGTGACGCTACGGGAACAATGGGACGAAACGGGCGTTCGCAGACAGTCATTTCGCATCCAATTCGCAAAATTAGTAGGTGTCACAATGAGCGACAAAACCTTCCTGAACGATCCCCGCAAGCTTTATCCCGCACCGCCTTTTCCAGACCAGCCGCAACAGGCGCCTGGCCTCGCGCGCAAGATGGATCCCACGCCGGATCACGGCGAGGAGAGTTATCGCGGGTCGGGAAAGCTCACCGGCCGCAAGGCACTCGTCACCGGCGGCGATTCCGGCATTGGCCGTGCTGCAGCCATCGCTTTCGCTCGCGAGGGCGCCGACGTCGCCATCGCCTATCTTCCGGAAGAAGAGGCGGATGCAAAAGAAGTGATGAGCCTTATCGAAGCGGAGGGACGCAAGGCCGTCGCGCTCCCAGGCGACATCAAGGACGAAGCATGGTGCCGCGAGCTAGTCGAGAAAGCTCTCTCCGGCCTCGGCGGTCTCGATATCCTCGTGATCAATGCTGGCCGCCAGCAGTACCGCGAGAAGATCGAGGAGTTGTCGACGGAGGACTTCGACAAGACGATGAAGACCAATCTCTATGCGCTTCATTGGATCGCACAGGCCGCCGTGCCCCATATGCCGGCCGGATCTGCTGTGATCACCACAGCCTCAATTCAGGCTTATCAGCCGTCGCCGCTCCTCCTCGACTACGCCACGACCAAGGCCGGTATCGTTGCTTATACGAAGGCCCTCGCCAAGCAGCTGATCGAGCGCGGCATTCGCGCCAATGTCGTCGCGCCGGGACCCGTCTGGACGGTTCTCCAGCCGAGTGGCGGCCAGCCGGACGAGAAAGTGAAGAACTTCGGCAAGGACAGCGACTTCGGCCGACCCGGTCAGCCGGTCGAGCTGGCTCCCGTGTTCGTCCTGCTTGCGTCGCCAGAAGCAAGCTTCATTAACGGCGAGGTATATGGTGTCACCGGCGGCAAGGGCGTCGCCTGAGCGGATCGACCTCACAGGATGTCGGCCGCAATCTGCCGCAGGAAACCCACACGTGTTTACCGACGCAATCCGGGAGGCGAACACCGCTTTTAATAGCGGCTTGTCGACACTTATTGCAGTTTCTCCTTGATCGCCTGGCCCAGGATCGTCAGCTGCAACCTATGACGTGAACGCGGGATGTCTAAACTGCTTGTTGTTTTCTCCAGCCTATTCGACATTACAAATCGAAACCGAGCTGTGGTTGTTCCTCGTCATCCGCGCTTGGGTCATTGGTGAGAGACGACAGAGTGACGCCGAGAAGCCGGACCGGCAGCTTGAACGGGTAGACCGTGGTCAGCAACGCATCTGCGGATTCCAGGACATCTGAGACGTCAGAACATGGCTGGGCGCTTGTCCGACTGCGGGTCGCCCGGGTGAAATCCGAATATTTCACCTTGAGAGTAACCGTCTTGCCGCTGATACCGTTGGCCGCACAGTGCCTCCAGACCTTTTCCGCAAGCGGCGTCAACTCGGTCCTTGCCCGCTCGAGGTCGTCGATGTCCTGAACGAAGGTGTCTTCGGCGCCGACGGATTTCCGGATCCGGTCGGGGCGGACCTGCCGTAGGTCGACACCGCGGGCTATACCGTAAAAATAAGGACCGGATTTTCCGAAATGCTCGGTCAGGAACTGCAGTGACTTCGATTTCAGGTCGGCCCCTGTCTCGATCCCATGTTTCTTCATCCGTTCGGCAGTCGCCGGTCCGACACCGTGGAATTTCTTCACAGGCAGCGCCTCGACAAAGCCGGGGCCGTTCCTCGGTGTGATTACTGCTTGGCCGTTCGGCTTGTTTAGATCGCTCGCCATCTTGGCAAGGAACTTGTTGTAGGAAATACCGGCCGAGGCGTTAAGCCCGGTCGCCTCCTTGATCTTCGCTCTGATCTCCAGGGCAATCTCGGTGGCGATCTCCATACCTTTCAGGTTCTCTGTGACGTCGAGATAGGCTTCGTCGAGTGACAGCGGCTCGATCAGCGGCGTGTATTGCGCAAAAATTTCCCGGATCTGCTGCGATACTGCCTTGTAGATGTCGAATCGCGGCGGCACGAAGATCAGGTCCGGGCATTTGCGGGCCGCCGTGATCGACGGCATGGCAGAATGGACACCGAATTTGCGGGCCTCATAGCTGGCGGCCGCGACGACCCCGCGCGCGGCGGATCCGCCAACGGCGAGTGGTTTGCCACGAAGCTCGGGGTTGTCGCGCTGCTCCACCGACGCGTAAAAAGCGTCCATGTCGACATGGATGATTTTTCGGATCGGTGTCTGGATCATGACGTTCATGGCAAAGTGTCAAGGGTGGCTATCGGGAACAAAAAAAGAACATATCAGCTTCCATCAACGAATCCAATCTCGTCCGCTTCGTTTCGCTTGCGGGACGAGATCACGGTGCAGGAGGAAAACCGCGGCCGCTGATTCGTTTCGCGGGGCTGTATCTGCTAGGCGCGTCACACCCTTTTGCCACGACAGTCGGTAACGAACTGATTAGCCCGCGCTTGGGCGCAGCTTCGATCGCGGCACATGATCGTGGGGACGGAGATAGGGTCGCGGAGCGACCTTTGAGGTAGGGCCCCATCTTCTCGTTCTTGCACAGTACAGCGCACACGAAAGAGCCGCAGGTTCAATCCTGCGGCTCGGTGATTTGTTGAACCCTTACCAAGTTTGGCGACCGTACCAGTCATCGATGTCCTTGGTGGCGCGATCCTTCTCGTAGCCGTAACGCTCCTGGATTTTGCCTTCGAGCTGATCGCGCTTGCCGGCAATCACGTCGAGATCATCGTCAGTGAGTTTGCCCCACTGCTCCTTGACCTTGCCCTTTACCTGTTTCCAGTTGCCTTCTACGCGGTTCCAATCCATGTCTGCTCCTCCGATATTGGTGGTGCGGAATAAACGTTGTTGCACGGCCGTCTGTTCCGCAAAACCACGCGAAGCAGTCTGGTTTCCACCGCGATCAGGACGCGGATCTTCGGATATCTTGAGGAATACCTACGGGCGTGCGCCAAGGCCAGGACAAAGATGAAACCGACTGCTCGCCCCATCCGCTTCACCGCAAGTCCCGCTACCCGTTTTGTTGCAGGCGGAGCATCCCCTATGACGAGCTCAAAGTGATCGTCCTTGGCGTCATCTATGGCTTGTCCTCTCGTTGAAGCGTGACCAACTTCCAGTTCTGACCGTTTCGCCGGCGAGCCTGACGTCGGTCTCTTGCGTTTATGAATGGCAACTGCAAAATGCCGCGACCAAAGGAGAGAGGTCATATATGCCCAGCGGCAAGGTGAAATGGTTCAGTGCAGCCAAGGGATTCGGTTTCATCTCGCCTGATGACGGCACCGCCGATGTTTTCCTGCATATTTCAAAGGTTGAGGAAGCCAGTCTTCCTACATTGGAAAGCGGTACCGCGCTTCAGTACTCTATTGGCTCGCGCAACGGAAAGATCTTTGCCGAAGGTCTATCGATCGTTTCCAAGCCAAAGGCGCGTCGGCCGGAGCTTGGATACGATGGAGTGAGTTCAAACTTCGAGACGGAATTTGAGAAGGAATGGGGCCTTCGACGGCAATAGCGATTTTGACCGAGCCCATGGGCGCCTGATAGCCGCTCCAACGTTCATCCAACAGCCGGCTCGCATCGCTTAACCTTTAGTCGACCAATTCCAGTTGTTCGAGCGGCGCCGATAATTTATCGGTGATCGTGCTCCGGAGAGTTCCGTTCCCAGCTGAGTATCCAAATGCACACCGACCCTCGATTTAAGATCACTTATACGCTTACTGCATGGGACTATGCTGCAATGGCCCGGGCGCTCACACGCCGTCCCTGGCAACGCAGCATAGTTACAGTGGTCCTTTGGCTCTTTTCCGTCTGGTGCCTTCTGGTTTTTTACACGGATCTATACAATCCGGTGATGATGGTCAGCGTTGTGGTCGAAAGCGGTTCCTGGCTCTGGGTTTTCGGATGTATCGGCTTGGTCGGGCTGTTGTCGCTAGCCACCCATTGGCTAGCCTGGGGGGCATCGTTTCTATATTACCGGCAAATTGCATCAGCCAACGCAACCATTACCATGACCTTGAGCGACGATGCCGTGCGAGTGACGTCCAGCGTTGCGGATTCGACAGTGCCCTGGACGACTGTAAAGCGCGTCATTCGGGAGAAAAGCTACCTGATGCTGCCGATCTCCAAGCGGGAAGCCTTCATCTTGCCAAGGCGCGGCTTCGAGACCGAAGAAAGCTTCAACGACGCCTGGCGGTACGCGAGCAAGCAGATATCAGCGGGACTGGCATAGCTGTAGCGAATGCTGCGAATGCAGGCAATGTTCGGCGGTTCATGGATATCTCCTCGTTTGAACCGATGAGCAAACTGCGATGGCGACTCGACGTTCCGATGTGGTCGAGCGGTGCGATCTGCGCAGGTTATAAAAAACTGACCYCGATCACTCCTGCTCGGTCTCAACGGTGGCGGCCTGTCGACGGTGAAATCAAGCTGCATCGACTCTTGAATTCGATTTTTTCACCTCCTAGCTCATCGGCGATCGGGGCTGACGAGCCCCGTCGTTTCCACGTCTGTATGGAGTGAGACCACATGGAAGAGAGCATCAATATCATCC
>NZ_JBFTQY010000049.1:0-50578 GCF_056399245.1 Rhizobium sp. 01N447_2 | reverse complement strand
GCGATAAAGACCTTGCTATCCGGTGACATGGTCACGCTCCGATGTCTGTGCGTGGTTGATTTTCGCCACCCTGCGCCGGAGATCAATTCACCGCCTGTAGCTGTTGAGCCTGCGAAACTTCGGAAGACATCTCTCCAGGGATAGAGGCGATGGCGAACATGACCGCGACATAGCAGGCAAACACAGCGGAGAGGAAGGCGGTCTTGGTCATGGGCTCGCTCATTATATCATGTGGTGACATTCTTTAACCGTTCGCCCATATTGTCAATCCTGAATGCAGCATGAACAAAAAGGGGGAGCGATGGCTGGGGAGAAAATACTGATCGTCGAAGACGACGTGCTGATCGCGGCTGATCTTGAGGATATTGTGACGACACTTGGCTATGAGATCTCCGGGACGGCCGACAGCTTCGAGACCGCGCAGCAGTTCGCCGCCTTCAGCACGATTGCCCTTGTGGACGTCAACCTGAGGGACGGAGCGACCGGTCCACGGATCGGGCAGTATCTCGCGAGCGAGTTCGGCGTCGCGGTGGTCATGGTCACAGGAAGCCCTGAAATGATTGAAACCGATCTTTCAAAGGTGATCGGCCTGATATCAAAACCCTCCCATCCAAACCTTATCCGAGATGTTCTCGAATATCTGAAGACGGTCCGCGAAGGCGAACGAGGCGTCCCGCCAGGAGGAATGCGGCTTTTCGCTTGAACAGGCTGGGGAGGGGGAAAACGACATATCGATAGACGCGCTGAACTCGATCTCAGGATGGGGGGACTGGAAACCATTCTGATCGGTCTTGGAGTGCTAAGGGAGGACGGCGAGCTCGCGATCTCGCCTGCGGTCCTGATGGCCGCTCACCTCATGACAAGCGAGGTTCTGCAGGCATTGCAGGGAGCCCGAGCTCGCTGGCACAAGCGATTCCAGAGCGTAAAGACGGCCCGCCCGAAATCATTTCGGACGGGCCTCGCGCGGACCGGATAACTCATCACTTCCGGCCTGAACTCTAGCTGTCGGTGACTGCGGCATCTCCTCCCGATTGCGGCAGTTCCTTCATCTTCACGAGCTGGTCGGCGCAGGCGTCCGCCGCGTTTGTGATAGTATGGTCGATCCCCGCGATATTGGTCCAACCTCCGTCGGTGATGAAGTCGTCACGCTGCCACGACGACTTCGCCTGCAGCGTCTTGAGGTTCTCCTGAGCGTCGCTCGCCGTGACGAAGTTATGGACGCAAATGCCCGCGACCAGATCGGCTTTTGCGTTACGGACGGCGATATCGGCCATCACCGCGGCCCGTCCCGACGTCGTCCATCCTCCCCAGGTGAATCCGAGCACCACGGTCAATGCCGAGGCGCCGACAACAGACCAAGCCCATACGCTCTTTGTTGGTCGGTAGCCGTCTTCTTCATACTGCATAGCCGTTCTCCTCGGATTTATATCACACAATGATACAACGGCGCGTTTGGAGGTCAAGAACGTCGCGATCAAGAAATGGTGAGTGACGGTCAGGCCAGTTCCGTCACCTGACGTAGTCGGGATAGGGATTCAGCCAACAGCGGCTCGTGGGCATGCATTCCTTCGACATGAACCTTCGCCAGGGATTCAAGGGTGAGCACGCCCTTCATCGTCATGCCGATCAGCACGCTGCGCTTGTCATCTTCCGCCGGTATCCGCTCCGCGAGACCTGCCGAGCACATCCGGTCCACAAGCTGAACGGCACTGTTATGGTGCATGAGCATCTGTTCGGCGAGGTCGCGGAGCCTGATCTGCCAGCCCGGCGTCGTCCGCACCACCAGGAGAGCCTGGTACTGCTGCGATGTGACGCCGGCTTCGGCGAGAGCGGCCTCACTGAATGACAGGAACCGCCTCATGGCCAGCCGGAACCCCGCCAGGCCTTCATAGACATCGTCAGCAAGGCCAGAGGTCCGGCGTCCCGATCGTGGCATGCGAATAGTCCTTCTTAAATGTCATGATGTGAATGAACGGCGGAGCACGCTGGAAGTATGGTTCGCGAGCTGGCCGATGCGATTTGCGTTGCACCACAATGGCGTCGGCTGAAAATTTGCCAGCCATATTCACTAATGTTGCTAAAAAGACTGTGCCTATTTCGTGACTTCGCGAGAAAATTCCATCGTGCTTCAAAGCCGCGGATCGGGAGCGCTCTCACATGGAGAGACCGCTTGAACGTGGCCTTGACGGGAATACTCGGCGACGATGCTGATGATGGTCAGGACGCAATCCAGACGATTTGACTATTCACCTAGGAACTTATGAATGGTCCTTCGTAGCACCGTCTTCGGCCGCGGGTTGCGAGAAAAATCGGATCGGACTTCTCCCACGGTCTTCTCGGCCTCACGAAGTTGGGGGCGACCGCTCGGATATCGCCGGGAGACACAGGCCCCGACTGCCGACGCCTTTGCCTAAGCGACATCGAACACCCATGCCAGACGACTTTCCTCATAGACGCTTTGCGTTGGCGCGAGCGAGGAGGGGTCGGCGAAGCATCCCACGCCCCATAGAGCAGACTTTTCCACGAAGCCACTGATCTGGTCCTTGTCGATAACGACATTGCACCACGAAAGCGTGCATGAACGGATCCGAACCCGCACCCGTGGTTCAAGTTCGGCTTTTGTGAAACTGGTTTTCTCCGCTTGCGTTCTCAGCGCTGTCATCTCTTTGAGCCAGGGGCCAACGATTGCTGTACGATCACTGGCGAGAAGCGATCTATGCATCCAGCCGGATACGCCATCGCAGTCGCGGACTTGTCGCCAATTTCCATGTTCTTCAGTGATTTCCAATGGCAAACCTGATGCCTGGTAAAGCCACTTAACCGCGTATTCAAACGCCGGGCCGATTCGCATTCGCGCCCGAGCCGATTTCAGCGACACGAATCTCGGGATGGGAAGGCCAGTTTCCGCACAGAGCAACAGACCGCGTCGCTGGAGGAAACTGCCGCAAGCCTTGAGGAGATCACATCCGCCGTCAAGAGCTCTACCGAGCGAGCGTCGGAAGCCAGCCACATGGTTGGCGAAGCTCGTAGAAGCACGGATCAATCGAGCGCGGTGGTGACTGATGCCGTTGCCGCCATGGGCCGTATCTCGCGGACTTTTCGGCCCGGCGCGATCGGAGAACGGGATGTCAAGAGCAGATACCCTTCACCGCCGACAACGGTATGGACTACCACATGGCCAGTCTTGAGCCTGTTCGAAGGCCGCTTTTCGATATTACCTTGATTTATTGGGTACAATTTTCCTTTCTTGATATCTTTCCTGGACCGGACTTGGACCCTAAACTCTTCTTAACGCGATCTCGCCGGCGGCTCGTACTGCGCGGAAAAAGGTCGGGCGCCATCGGGCGTCACACTGGAGTAAAGGCACCCGAACTCCGAGGCAGTCACGATTTCCGCAAAACCCTTAGATCGCTCTCTGCATGAGGTATGGAGATTTTTCGACGGGAACCCGCGCGAGGATTCTCATCACGAGCGTGGGAGCGACATCAGGAACAGACCTAACTCGTCCGTCTTTGTAGAGCACCTGCAAAAGACAGGTCTCGCCGTCGTATTCAAGTTCGGCGATCGTCTTTGAATGGACCAGGAATTGCATCTTAAGCCGCCTCCTGCACTGCAGCATGACTAAGATAAAAACAACCGACCGCCCCTATCCTGAAGGGACAATGCTTGATCGGCACGGGAACGCCTTACCACTCCGACGGCCGGCGCTGTCCGAAATGCGATCCAAAAGACAATGGATATTTGAGCTCGGGCCTACAAGAATAAGATGTGAGTGGCTCCCGCTGCAAGGGCGAGGCAGGATATCCTTAGCCGTGGCTTTGCTCGGCATCAGCAGAAATAGTTCCGGGTGGCAGAACCGGGTCATAAGCCAGACCGATAGCCACGGCTTCAGATCGGGATACATCTCCAACGGCGATTTCCTCCTCTACTTCGCGGGCAATCTCGTTGAAGAGGTCTACGGGTCCGTCGCTCTCATCGGGCTCGGCGTAGCCCCCGATTAGATAGAGGCCGTCGGGGTTTTGGTCCGCCAGCAGACTTCGCTTCGTGACATGACCTTACCGTCGGCCGTCAGCACGATAGCGGTCAATCCAAGGGGATCAGCGCGATCCGCGTGCGGATGTTCGTGGCGTGTCGCCACGTAGGCAGAAAAGCGGGTCTGGCTGGCAGCAATGCTCAGCCGTTCACCTTCAGCCCGATAGGAGGCCATGCGCAGCAAAGACCCGTCGAAATGGTCGAACCGGCAGGCCCCTCAACGGCAGAGCCGAACCTCCCTTGATTGCCTTCAGGATACCGGCGATCGTCCTCAAACCGGGTGGAATTTTCGGAACCATTGGCGCCGACAACCACGGTCAGTGAGCATTCTCGATGCGTCCGGGGAGGGGGTGAATGGTGGCGCGACCCGGATAGCCGAGCGCAACATCGCTGACATTCTGGCAGATGTCGTTCCTCGCTTCATCGGGGTTGACAGCTACTGTCTATGTAATGTTATTACACTCCCCAAATGGGGATGTAACGTAATAACATTCTCCTTCATGCGGATCGCCAGGCTGCTGCGTAAGCCCAGCCGGTGTGACGACAAGTTCAAACACCAAGGAAGGATCCTTATGAAGCTGTCCCTTACCCGTAATCGCCTGCTGGCTGCTGTCACGTCAGGTCTGATCTTTGCTGCTTCGGGAGCGTTTGCCGATGAGGATCACGAGACGAGGGAAACATGGCGCCTGTTTGTCGCGGATCACACCAACCCCGTTGTCCGCGCGATCGACTTCGACAGCGGCAAGGAACTCGGCCGCTACGACATCAAGGGGCCTGCGGCACTGACCGCAAGTGCGTCCGGCCAGACCATTTTTGCCACCCAATCGGATCATGACATCGTCCACGTCATAAAGACGGGCATCGATTTTTCCGACCACGGCGAGCATCGGGATCTTGACGTTTCCGACGCGGGGCTGTTGCCGGTGACGTTCGAGGGCAAGCGCCCTTTCCACGTCGTTCCGCATGATGATCACGCGATCCTCTTTTACGACCGCGGCGGCAAGGCCGATATCATTGATGAAGCGGCGCTTCTCGACGGCAAGGCTGACATCAGGACGATCGACACGACGAGGCCGCATCACGGAGTCGCGGTGACGATGGGACGTTTTGTGCTCGTATCCGTACCGAATATCGAAGTTCCGACCAAACCCGACGAACTGCCACCACGAGTGGGACTTCGCGTCGTTGACGAGACGGGCGAACAGGTCGGTGCGATGGCAAAGTGCACCGATCTTCACGGCGAGGCCACCTCGGCCCGTCTGGTTGCCTTCGGCTGCAAGGAAGGCGTCCTCGTCGCGCGTCCCGGTGGATTGGATGGTCCGAAGCTGGAAATGCTGACGTACCCCGCTGACCTGCCAAAGGGCAGCACCGGAACCTTGCTTGGCGGCAAGGCGATGCAGTTCTTCCTCGGCAACTATGGCGAGGACAAAATTGTCCTGATCGATCCGGACGGCGAGGAGCACTTCCGGTTGATCGACCTTCCCACCCGCCGCGTCGACTTCTTGCTTGATCCTGCCACATCGCGCAACGCCTACATACTGACGGAGGACGGTGATCTTCATGTACTGGACGTGATCAAGGGCGAGATCGTGCGCAAGGGCAAGGTCACTGAAGCCTACAGCAAGGACGGCCATTGGCGTGATCCGCGTCCGCGTCTCGCTGTTGCGGACGGCCATCTTGCCATTACCGATCCGCGGCATTCGCTGATTCGCGTCGTCGACGCCGAGAGCCTGAAGGAAGTTCGTGCGATCCCAGTCGAAGGCAAGCCCTTTACGATCGTTGGTGTAGGCGGCTCCGGCGCCTCGCATTGACGCGATGGCCCTGGTCCGGAAGCACTTGTTAGCTCCGGACTAAGCTCGTTCCATGGGGAGATGGCGATGCAGCATACCCTCGCTGACGACCTGAAGCTCGCGAAAACCAGAGCCTGGTGCTCTCGATTCACGCCGGAAACAAAAGTTCCACGACGGTTCCCTTGCCCGGCAGCGAGGCAATGCGAGCGTCTCCACCGCTTTGGCGTACGAAGCCATAGACCACCGCAAGGCCAAGACCCGCGCCTCCTTCCGCGTCGCGCGTGGTGAAATAGGGCTCGAACGCCTTGTCGACGGCCTCCGGCGACATGCCGATGCCATCATCCGTCACGCTGACGCTGACGCTAGCCTCGCTGCGGGAGCACCGAATATGGATTGTTCCACCCGCTGGCATGGCCGCGGCGGCGTTGAGACAAAGATTGAGGATCGATTGCTCGAAGAGCGCCGTGTCGATGAAGACGATAGGCAGGTCGTCGGCTATTTCGAAGGCGAGCCGGCATTTTTCGCCGATCGCGATTTCCAGCACGTCGGCCATTCCGCGCAGCACGGCACCAATCTCCACCGCGCCTGGATGGATCGGCTGCTGGCTGCCGATGGAAAGCATGCTCCCGGCCAGCGACCTGCCACGGTCGGCAGCTTTACGGATGCGGGCGAGGTGCCGTTTTTGCCGGTCATTGAAGCCGGTTTCGCGCTCCAGCAGGCCGAGGCTACCGGTGATGATGCCGATCATGTTGCCTACTTCGTGGCTCACCTGGTGGGTCATGCGCATGATGCCGTCGAGGCGTTGGATCTTTGCTGCCTCCGCCTCCTGCCGGTCTATGTCGGTAATATCGCGCGCCAGCAGCACGATTCCGCCATCGGGCTGGCGCGACAGCGACACTTCCGTCACCCGCCCCGCGTCGGAGCGGTGGCGCAGCACCGACCGGTCGGAGAGCAGCCCAGCATCGTTTTCGGCCGGCAGGAGAGTCGGCTCGATCTCTGGCAGCGGCGCCACGAAACTGCGGAGCGGCAATTTCCTGGCCGAACCAGACCAGCCGACCAACTCGATGACACGCCGGTTCATGGTGATCGGCCGGCCGCGCGGATCAAACAACGCGATGCCCTCGTTCATGCTGCGGAAGGTGGAGCGGATGGTGCGTGCGGCGGCCTCTGCCGTGCGCCGCAGCTGCGTCACGCGCTCGACGCTCTCCCGGAACGCGCGGAAGGCTTCGAGCAGGCGCACGAGCTCGGTTTCCGTGCCGTCATAGCACGGCGTATCAACATCCTTGCGACCTTCTGCCAGCGCGTTCATGCCGTTCGAAAGGGAGACGATGCCGCGTGAGACGCGCATGACCGATCGGATCGAGACGACGGCCATTGCCAGCACCAGCAGCGAGGCGACGGCGACGATGACGAGGATGCGGCTCAAGGCATCGGAGGTCGAGACGAGGTCATCACTGAGGCTGCGGGCGACGGCCTCGCTTTGGGTTTCCGTCGCATGCGACAGATCGCGTGAGACGTTGTGCAGACGCGAGACGGCGGCGCGGATGGCGAACATTTCGAGGAGATACCGCGTCTGTGCCTCGAAGACCCGTTCGTAAGGCGCAAGCTCGGCGGCGGCAATCCGGGTGTCCGGCGCGGCACGTTCGAGGCGCGGCGCGGTTTCCGACACGTAGCGCCGCCGCAGTTCGCCGAGCTGAAAGAGGCTGTCCGAGTTGGAGGCGGATTGCACGATGGCGTTCAACCGACTGCGGAAACCGGCGTCTGCAATGCCGCTGCCGGTCGCGATCTCGCCGAGCGCTGCCGCAGCCTCCGCTTTGTGCTGCTGGGCCGATTCTGCGTCGCCCGCAAGCGTCGTCGTTTGCGTGCGAATCGTTTCGAGTAGCTCGATGATGCGGCTGCTCGCAAAACTCTGCACGGCAGCCCCGTCGTTTTCAGGTTGCATGGCGCGTAAAAGCGCGTCGACCTGCACGACGACCGAGCGGCTTTCGCTGGAGACCCGGTAGGGTGAGGTCGCATTCATCAGGAAGGGCGCACTGGAGACGAGATCGGAAACCTGCCGCGAGACCAGCGAGGCCTTGGCGAGACTCGAAAACGCTTGCAGGCCATAGGCGGCCATCTCTTGGCGCGCCCGCTGCAGGCCGTAGACGGCAATGGTCGAAAGGCTGAAGACGAGCACGCAGATGAAGGCGATGGCGAAGGGCAGGCGAAAGGCGATGGAGGAGAGGAAGGGGCGGCTGATCACGGTGCGATCTCGCCATCGTCTGTGTCGAGAACATAGCCCTTGCCGCGGCGCGTCTTGATATGGCGCGGCAGGTCCGGATTGCGCTCGATCTTGCGACGCAGACGCAGCACAAGCACGTCGACATTGCGGTCGATATAGCGCTCGCTTTCCGCGCCCAATCGATCGAGGATATGCGCGCGGCTAACGGGTGTGTTGGGCGTTTCGGCGAGGATTTCGAGCAGCGCGAATTCGGCGCTCGTGAGCGACTTGGCAGGGTCGGTGCGGCAGATGGCGCGGCGGCCCTTGAGATCCACCGACCATTCGCCGAGCTTCAGGGATGTCGGTTCATGCTCCCGCTCGCTTTCCCGGTCCGGCTTCAGCGAGGGGATCGTCCGGCGCAGCACGGCCTTGATACGGGCAGTCAATTCGATGGGCTCGAAGGGTTTGACGACATAGTCGTCTGCCGCGGTTTCGAGACCGAGCACCCGGTCCACGGCGCTGCCGGCAGCCGTCACCATGACAATGCCGATATTGGCCTGCGCACGCAGGCGCTGCGCGAAGGTGCGGCCGGAGGTGCCGGGCAGGTTATGGTCGACGAGCACGAGATGCACGGTTTCGCGCGAAAGTACGATCGTGGCCTCTTCCGCGGACGGCGCGGTGAGCGCTGTCCATCCTTCCGCCTCAACGAGGTCGGAGATAAGCTCCGCCATGTCCGGATCGTCCTCGACGATCAGAATGTTTATCCTCTCATTCAACACATGCACGTCCTCCCGCGCCTATTATAGGCAGAGCCGCCACGATCTTCAAAGCGAGCTCTTGTTATGCGATTTGTCACATTTGTAACCTTTGTCATGTTTTCGACGATGAAGCCGCTCCCGCTGTAAGAACCGTAACCATTCTTCGATTGCGCAGGGAAACAGATGTGACATCCTGACTGCGGAGATTGGGACGCAAGGTCCAATGGGAGGAAATTGTGAGAGGCATCACCGCTTTCAGCGCGGTAGCAGCTTTGTGGCTGGCGAGCGCCAGCACCGGCATGGCAGCCCCGTCGCTCACCGTTCTGTGCGGTGTGGACGAGATGTGGTGTGCCGCGATGAAGACGGCCTATGAGGCAAAGACCGGGCTCGAAATTTCGGTGACGCGCAAGAGCACCGGCGATATCCTCAATCAGATCCGCGCGGAGAAAGCGGCGCCTACCGTCGATGTCTGGTGGGGCGGCACCGGCGATACCCATCTGCAGGCCGGTTCTGAAAATCTTCTCGAACCGTATCAGCCTGCCCATGAGCGCGACATGCTGCCGTGGGCGCAGAACTTCTTCGCTATGTCCGGCGGCCGCTCGGCCGGCATTTATGCGGGGGCGCTCGGCTTTGCCTACAATGCCGACCTGCTGCGCGAGCTGAAGCTGCCCGCGCCGACCTGCTGGAAGGACCTCACGGACGTCGCCTATCGCGGCCGCATCCAGAGCGGCAATCCGAATTCGTCCGGCACCGCCTTCACGACGCTTGCGACGTTGGTGCAGCTCTTCGGCGAGGACGAGGCTTTCCGTTATCTCGCTGCGCTCAACCGCAATATCGAGCGTTACACCCCCTCGGGGGCTGCGCCCGTCAAGGCGGCGGCGCGCGGAGAAACGCTCATCGGCATTTCCTTCATGCATGACGCCGTCACGCAGAAGCAAGTCGGCTTTCCCCTCGTCATCGTCGCGCCCTGCGAGGGCACCGGATACGAGATCGGCGCCGTGAGCATCGTCAAAGGCGCACGAAATATCGAGGAAGCAAAGCGCTTCGTCGATTTCGCGCTGAGCCCGGAAGGGCAGGGTACAGGCGCGGCGTCAGGCCAAAACCAAGTGCCATCCAACGCGAAATCCAGCCTGCCGCTTGCAGCCCCGGATATCTCGATGATCAAGATGGTGGACTATGACTTTGCCACCTTCGGCTCGCCGGGTGAACGAAGTCGACTGCTCCGCAGGTTCGATGCGGAAATCGCCGTGACAAACTGATCAAGGTCTTTCGACAAACCACAATCCGAAAACATGCACACGCCGCCGCGGGCAGGCCGATGGCCGCGCTGTGTCTTGTTCGTGCGAGAATTAACCCAGGCAACAGGAGGATGCCCCAATGAAAATGAAGACCCTTTCCCTCATGCTCTTCGCCGGCACGRCGCTCGGTGCGCTACCGGCGCAGGCGGCCGGCGAACTCAACCTCATCTGCTCGGCGGACGTCGTGATCTGCGAGCAGATGAAGGGCGATTTCGAGAAGGCGCATAGCGACATCAAGGTGAACATGGTTCGCCTCTCGTCGGGCGAGACCTATGCCAAGGTGCGCGCCGAGTCTCGTAACCCGAAGACCGACATCTGGTGGGCTGGCACAGGCGATCCGCATCTCCAGGCGGCATCGGAAAATTTGACGCTGGAATACAAGTCGTCGAAACTCGACGAACTCAACGACTGGGCGAAGAAGCAGGCAGAAAGCTCCGGTTACAAGACCGTCGGCGTTTATGCCGGCGCGCTCGGCTGGGGCTACAACACGGAAATCTTCAAGACCAAGGGCTACAAGGAGCCAGTCTGCTGGGCCGACCTTTTGGCACCGGAACTGAAGGGTGAAATTCAAATCGCGAACCCGAATTCTTCCGGCACCGCTTACACGGCGCTCGCCTCTCTCGTGCAGATCATGGGCGAGGACCAGGCTTTCGACTACCTGAAGAAGCTGAACGGCAACATATCGCAATATACCAAGTCCGGATCGGCACCCGTCAAGGCCGCAGCACGCGGCGAGACGGCGCTCGGCATCGTCTTCGTGCACGATGCGGTGGCGCAGACGGCTGAAGGCTTCCCGGTCAAGTCGATCACGCCTTGCGAAGGTACCGGCTACGAGATCGGCTCCATGTCGATCATCAAGGGCGCCCGCAACCTCGAAAATGCGAAGGTCTGGTACGACTGGGCGCTGACGGCGGAAGTCCAGTCGCGCATGAAGGATGCCAAGTCTTTCCAGCTGCCTTCCAACAAGAGCGCCGTAATCCCGAAGGAGGCGCCGCGCTTCGAGGACATCAAGCTGATCGACTACGACTTCAAGACCTATGGCGACCCAGCAAAGCGCAAGGCACTGCTGGAACGCTGGGATCGGGAAATCGGCGCCGCCGCCAACTGATGCCCTGACCGGCGGCGCCCGTCTCCCCGGGCGCCGCCTCCTCACACTCAAAGACAGCGAGGTCAGCCATGAGACATGGCAATCGTAGGCTGGACATCGTCCTTGTCCTCGGCGCGGTCGCATTGACCCTATTGCCCTGGTATCGGATCGAGAACGGCTTCTTCGGACTCGGTTGGCTGGCCGCTTTCCCCCTTTCTCCGGAGGCCGCCCCCGGTATCGTGCAGATTTTCGCGCATGGCCGGCTGTGGCTTGCCGGTGCGCTCGTGCTCTTTCTTCTGGCGATCGTGGCCCGCGGCATGGCAGACCCGATGCGCCGCGGCGCCGCGCTCGCCTGGACCGGCGCGATCGGTGTTCTCTTCCTGTCGCTCCAGGGCCTCGCCATCGGCTTGTCCGGCTGGACCTGGACGGTGAGCGAAACGCTCTTCGGCACACTCTCGAACGGCCAGGCTTCCATGGGGGCGGGTGCGGTGCTCTCTGCTATCACCTTCATGCTGCTCTTCGCCTTCGGCCTTGCCGAGCGCGGTGTCATGAAGGGCGACGCCTTTGTCGTCAGCGCGATTGCGCTGCTCGTCTTCCTCGTCGCAGTCTTCGTCTTCTACCCGATCGGCAGCATGTTCGTCGGCTCGGTGCAGGATTTCGATGGGTCTTTCAATGCTGATAACTTCATCCGCAACGTGCAGGATCCAAGCATCTGGAGCCTCAATTGCCTGATCGGCGCCGGTCGCTGCGGCGTCGCCTGGCGTACGCTCTGGCTCGCCATCATGAKCGGCCTCGGCTCGACCCTGCTCGGCCTCGCCTTCGCGCTCGTCGCCACCCGCACGCGCTTTCCCTTCAAGAAGGGCCTTCGGCTGCTGACGATCCTGCCGATCATCACTCCACCCTTCGTCATCGGTCTGGCGCTCACCCTGCTCTTCGGTCGCGCCGGTGTCGTCACGCAGGGGCTGTCGCAACTGTTCGGCTTCGAGCCCGGGCGCTGGCTCTACGGCCTCACCGGCATCTGGATCGCGCAGGTGCTGTCCTTCACGCCGATCTCCTTCCTCGTGCTGATCGGGGTCGTCGAGGGCGTCAGCCCGTCGATGGAGGAGGCGTCCACGACGCTGCGCGCCGACCGTTGGCGCACGTTCTGGCGGGTCTCGCTGCCGCTGATGAAGCCCGGTCTCGCCAACGCCTTCCTCATCGGCTTCATCGAAAGCATGGCCGACTTCGGCAATCCGCTGGTGCTCGGCGGCAGCAATGGCGTGCTCTCGACGGAAATCTTCTTTGCCGTGGTCGGGTCGCAGAACGATCCGTCGCGCGCCGCCGTGCTCGCCACGGTGCTGTTGCTCTTCACGCTCTCCGCCTTCCTCGCCCAGCGCGTCTGGCTGTCGGGCAAGAACTACGCCACCGTCACCGGCAAGGGCGATAGCGGATCGCATATTGCTCTGCCGCGCGGGCTGTCGATCGGCGTTCACGCCGTCGTCATCCCGTGGATTCTCTTCACGCTCGTCATCTACGGCATGATCCTGATCGGCGGTTTCGTGAAGACCTGGGGTCTCGACAACTCGTTGACGCTCGACCACTACGCCAAGGCCTTCTCGATCAGCTTCGAAAATGGGATTGCCTGGACGGGCGTCGCCTGGAACTCGTTCTGGACAACGATAGAAATCGCGTTGGTGTCTGCCCCGCTGACCGCCGCCGTCGGCCTGCTGACGGCTTATATTATCGTGCGTCAAAAATTCGTCGGCAAGAATGCCTTCGAGTTCGCCCTGATGATGAGCTTTGCCATTCCAGGCACAGTCATCGGCGTCAGCTACATCATGGCCTTCAATCTGCCGCCCTTGGAAATGACCGGCTCGGCCCTCATCTTGATCGCCTGCTTCGTCTTCCGCAACATGCCGGTCGGCGTGCGCGGCGGCATCGCGGCGATGAGCCAGCTCGACAAGAGCCTGGATGAGGCCTCCCTGACGCTCCGGGCCAACAGCTTCCGTACGATCCGCAAGGTCATCCTGCCGCTCTTACGCCCGGCCATCACCGCCGCGCTCGTCTATTCCTTCGTGCGCGCGATCACCTCCATCAGCGCCGTCATCTTCCTCGTCAGCGCCGAGTACAACATGGCGACCTCCTACATCGTCGGCCTCGTCGAGAACGGGGAATACGGTGTGGCCATCGCCTATTCCACCATGCTGATCGTCGTGATGATCACCGTCATCGCCGGCTTCCAGCTCATCGTCGGCGAACGGCGCCTGCGCCGTGAAAACCGCGTCGCCGGCCTCGCCACATCCGCTTCCTCTCGCCAGGAGAAAATCGCATGATCAACCCCAAAGCCGGTTCCGTCGTCTTCCAGAACGTGCGCAAAACGTTTGGAGCCTTCACCGCCATTCCGGACCTCTCGCTCACCATCGAGCGCGGCACGCTCGTCACCCTGCTTGGCCCTTCCGGCTGCGGCAAGACGACGACGCTGCGCATGCTTGCAGGCCTCGAACATCCTTCGGCCGGAAAAGTCCTGATCGGCGGCAAGGACGTCACCATGCTGCCGGCCAATGAGCGCGATGTTTCGATGGTCTTCCAGTCCTATGCGCTCTTTCCGCACATGAATGCGCGCGACAACGTCGCCTATGGCCTGGAATCCTCCGGCTTCAACCGCAAGGAAGCGCGCGAGAAGGCAGAGGAGGGGCTGGCGCTGGTCGGCCTTGCCGGCATGGGCCATCGCCTGCCCGCCGAACTCTCCGGCGGCCAGCAGCAGCGCGTCGCCGTCGCCCGCGCGCTGGTGCTGGAGCCGCAGGTGCTGCTGCTCGACGAGCCGCTTTCCAACCTCGATGCGCGCCTGCGCCGCAAGGTACGCACAGATATCCGCGAACTCCAGCAGCGTCTCGGCTTCACCGCCGTCTATGTCACGCACGATCAGGACGAGGCGCTTGCCGTGTCCGACCGCATCATTATCATGAAGGATGGCGAAGTTGCCCAGTCCGGCGCCCCGCGCGACCTCTATGAATCGCCGGCTTCCGCCTTCATCGCTGATTTCATGGGAGAGGCGAATGTCATCCCATGCGAGGTGGTTGGCATCGATGGCGCAGATGCTGACATCCGCATTGGCGGTTTCAAACATCGTGTGCCGGCGGGTAGGGCGACGCCGGGCGCGGCGAGCCTTGCCGTTCGTCCCGGCGCGATCGCGCTCTCCGAGGGAGGGGGGCACGGGCTTGCCGGCCGCATCCTCCATTCGGCCTATCTCGGAGATCATGTCGAGTACGAGGTCGAAACCGACGTCGGCACGCTCTTCATCGTCGACCACGCCGTCGACCGTATCCTACCGGTCGCCTCCGACGCCACGCTCGGCTTCCGAAGTCGCGGCATCGCCCTTATCAGCACGTGAGAGCCTCTGACACGAGGCCCTGGGCCGAGGCGCGTTCGATGCCCGTCGACCAGGACGATTACGCCTGAATGGAGCCTCGCGTCAAACCGATGTTCGCCCGCCGGAAGGATGAGGTATGATTGATATTCTATCGCTGGAAAATGATTTCGAGGCCGTGATTTTTGATTGCGACGGCACACTTGTTCACACGCCCCCTGTCTATGCGGACGCATGGGCGGCCGGCTTTGCCCTTTCCGGCAAACCGATGAGTGAGGCTTGGTATTTGATGCGGGCCGGAATGTCTGAAGTGGTTCTTATGGACGCCTTTGAGCGAGAATTCGACGTTGTGCTCGATCGCGCATCCGTCATCGCCACCATGCGATCGCACTTTCTCCAGAATGTCCACAATGTGCGCGAAGTTCGCGCGGTTGCTGCAACCGTTCGCCGGTTGGCCGGCTTGCGTCCCATGGCTGTTGCATCCGGCGGTTCGCGAGAAATTGTCACAGCGACCCTACAAGGAACGGGCCTGCGGGAGTATTTCGACCAGGTGGTCACGATCGATGACGTGCCAAATCCAAAGCCGGCGCCGGACCTGTTTCTGCAGGCGGCCGCTTTGTTGGGAATAGAACCAGCCCGGTGTGTCGTGTTTGAAGATAGCGAACAAGGTCTTGAAGCAGCTCGACGGGCGGGTATGAGCGCCATTGATGTGAATCGACTTGATCTCCATGAGCAGCAACAGCTTGCAGATGAATGCCTGAGCATTCGGTCGGTGCAGGCGCATTAATCCTGCGGCAGGTTTTGTCCTAAAGAACCGCCGGGGCCGGCTCTTGCACGCAATTGCAATTTGTGCACAGTCCGGGCAAAGGGAGTTGCCGGTGGTCATGAAGGATTTTGTCAGCGCGCAGGAGGTTGCTGAGAAAGCGGGCGTTTCGCGCTCGGCGGTATCGCGTGCCTTTACCCCGGGTGCCAGTGTATCGGCGAAGACGCGCAGACGCGTGATGGATGCGGCCGAGGCGCTTGGCTACCACGTCAATCATCTGGCCCGGGGGCTGATGACGAATGAAAGCGGCATCGTTTGTCTTATCGTGTCGGAACTCGGAACGCCCTTTCGCTCATCTCTGATCCGGGCGATCACGCAGCAGCTTCAGAATAGTGGAAAGATTGCCATGCTCATTAACACCGACCGTTCCGACGGCAGTGTGGATCGGGCGCTGCGCCAGGCAATTCACTACCGGGCCGATGCGTCGATCATCCTATCCGGACTGCCGGACAAGTCGATCACACAGCTCTGCCTGAGGAATGGTCAACGCCTTGTCCTCATCAACCGTGATGACGACCAGCCGGGGCCGCTGCGCATCAACATCGACGACCAGGAGGCCGCTAGCCGCATCCTCACCGCCTTCATGCGTGCAGGCTGCCAACAACTGGCATTCGCCAATTCCGAGGTCGGAACACCGAGCCTGATGGCGCGCGAGCGCGGTTTCGTTGCGGCGGCTGCGGCCCTCGGCATCGAGGTTGCGGTCGAGCGTCATGGCTCGACTGGCTACGAGGCTGGAAAGGTGGTTGCCCAGAGGCTGCTGACGCGCACGAATCGGCCCGACGCGATCTTCTGCGCCAACGATCTGCTCGCCTGCGGCGTCATGGATGCCGCGCGCCATCAGTTCAAGATCTCTGTTCCTGACCAGCTTTGCATTGCAGGTTTCGACGATATCGAGCAGGCGTCGTGGTCTTCCTACGATCTGACGACCTTCGCACAGCCGGTTGAGATGGTGGCGCGCGAAGCGGTCGCGTTTCTAGCTGCTCCTACCCTTCCGGAAGATGCCGGTGAGGTTAGGTCTCTGAAACTTCATGCCGAACTGGTCTGGCGCGGCTCGATCCGCGGCGGGTGACATATTCCCCCGTCAAACCCTCGCGCGAGTAACCTGGAAAGGCTTCATATCCGTCCTCGGGAAACACATGAAGAACGACGATAAACGCCAGAAAAACAAAGCCGCGGGTTTGCTGCACCAACTTGCGCTCGTGCCCGAGACCTTGTTCAAGGGAGCCTTTCTGCAGCAATATGGCGCGGTCTGCTTTCGCTATCTCGGCGACGAGGACAAGGTCGAGATCCTGTTGGTCACGTCGCGTCAAAGTCGTCGATGGGTCATCCCCAAGGGCTGGCCGATGAGGAGAAAGAAGCCATTCGAAACGGCTGCCACTGAAGCCTGGGAGGAAGCTGGTGTTCAAGGGAGCGTGCGCAAGAAGCCGATTGGCCGATACACCTATCTCAAGGAACTTGGTCCTGACGTGGTTTCGCCATGCATGGTCGACCTGTTTCAGATCGAGGTCGAACGCCTGACGGACGACTTCAAGGAGCGTGGCGAGCGGGTTCTCGTCTGGGTCTCTCCCGATGAGGCAGCCCGGCGCGTGCGTGAACTTGAACTCAAATCGCTCCTCGTGTCGTTTCGACCACATCGACCGAGAGTAAAGATAAAAAATAGGTAGTGAGGGCCGTCCTCGGGCCTTCTGACTGTTCAGACATCCATTTTCCCAGCACGAAGCAGGCGCCGACATTCAAACAGTCTTTCGAAACAGATAGAGCTTGGCTTCATATATTTGGCCCGGCATATCCAGCCATGAACAGGAACCGATACGGCCATGGATCCATCTTCAATCATGAAAACGTCAGAGCAAGGCGCGGGACCGGACATCATCACAGTCGATTCGCGGGAGGTCTATGCCAACCGGTGGATGACGGTCCGCGAGGACAAGATCCTGCGCCGTGACGGGTCGCCCGGGCTCTACGGCTATGTCGACAAACCCGACTTCGTGATGATCCTGCCCTTCGACCGGGGTCTCGTTCACCTCGTTCAACAATTCCGATATCCGATCAAGTCGCGCCAATGGGAATTTCCTCAGGGAAGCTGGGAGGAGAAACCGGACGCCGATCCCGGCGAACTCGCCCGCGGCGAATTGCAGGAGGAAACCGGGTTGATTGCGGGCTCATTGATCAGGATCGGCACTATCTACCCACTTTATGGAACGGTGACCCAGAGATGCCATGTCTTCTTCGCGACGGATCTCACGCCAGGGGATAACAAGCTCGAGCATGAAGAACAGGACCTCGTTCGCGCCACCGTTTCGGTTGATGAGCTGCAACGGATGATCCTCGACGGCGATCTCCAGGATGCGGGCACGATTGCCGCTTTCGGGCTTGCCAGGCTGCGGAAGCTTCTGTGACAGCCTCGTCACGATATGTGACGAGGGGAGAACTTTTGCACGTAATCCGCGCAGGCTAAACATGTGCTTCCAAAGATCGCGAGCGGGTATGAAACGGATTGTATTATTCTCGGGCGGCAGCGCCTGTCGATCAATCAATGTGGCGCTGTGCCAACGTGGAGCCGATGTCACCCGCGTCGTGCCTGCTTGGGATAGCGGCGGCAGCTCGAAAGTTATTCGCGAGCGGCTCTCCATCCTCTCAGTGGGAGACATCCGCCAGGCTCTGATGACGATGGCACATGGAGAAGGCTGCGCCGGTGACGTCGTCAAGATCTGCAACGCCCGGGTATCGGCCAATCTTGGCTTTGACGATGCCCGCAAGGAATTCCTCTTCTACGCCGAAGGCCGTCATCCGTTGCTCGAGAGAATGGAGCCGGGCCTGCGCGGTGCAATCCTGAATTATCTGAACACATTCGCCACTTCTGTTGGTCGAGATTTCGACTTCAGGCACGGCAGCGTCGGGAACTTCATTCTGACGGGCGCCTGCGTGGCGCATAATGGAGACGTCAACACGGCGATCTTCGTGTTCAGAAAGCTGTGCGGCATCGTCGGAAACGTATGGCCTTCGTCCTGTGACAACGACTTGGTTCTCTCCGCAACTCTGAGGGACGGTCGGAGGCTTGCGCCGCAGGACGTCATCACATCGATGGGGGCAGGGGATGCAAAGGTTGGGATCGCAGAGGTCGAGCTGGCTGGCGCCGATCAGGCCCCGCCGGTTGCCAACTCGGCTGTGCTGGACGCCGTTGGCCGGGCGGACCTGATTGCCATCGGTCCGGGCAGTCTCTACACAAGTATCCTTCCTCATCTTCTGGTGACGGGCCTCGTTTCAGCTATCGAGAAGGCCAACTGCCCGAAAGTCTTCATCGGCAACATCCTGCAATGCCGGGAGACCATGGGACTAACGCTCGAAGACGTCCTGGCGGCCGCGGATCTGCATGCGCGCAAGGGCGGCGGAACCTCGAATCTGTTCACCTTCGTTCTCGCAAACAGGATGCTGTTTCCCTTCGAGAAGACGGTCGGAACGTTTCCCTATCTCAGAGAGAAACCGCAGGAAAAGAACGGGCGTCACATCATCAAGGGCGAATTCGAAGATGCCTGGAGCCGCGGTCAGCATGACGGTGATGCAACCGCTGCAGCCTTGCTGAAAATCGCATCCGGAGACGCTTCAGATGCATGAGATAATAAGTAGGGTCGACGAGGTCAGGCGCCTCAAGGGTTTCCTGACCATTGCGCAAACGCTGCAGCTTGCAGATTTGGGCGTCACGGTCATTGATCCGTTTTCGACCTTGATTTCCTCTCGCGCCAGCCTGGGGTCTGGCGTCTTCCTCTGGCCTAATGTGACAATCGAGGTCGGCCCGGAGGGATCGGTCAGCATTGGCGCGTCGACCGTGCTTCACAGCGGCGTGCGGATCGAGGCCGGCGCCGGTTCGATTGCCATAGGCGCAAACGGCGATCTCGGTCGGGAGGGGGGCTTTACCCTTGTGGTTGGCGCACAGAGTGACAAAATCGATGTCGGAAACGATGTCCGGTTGAATGGCGGCGGTTCGATTACCCAGAGCGCAACGCTTGGCAACGGCGCGCAGGTTCTTGGTCCGATCCGCATCCAGAATTGCCAGCTTGGCGGCGGCGGCTCCTTTCGCGAGCGTGATCCGGACAAGCGAGGAGCAGTCCTGAAAGGCAGCGGGGTTGCCAGAAACATCGATCTCCCGGCGGGCATGGTCATTCAGGCATTTGGGCTGTTTTCCGAGGCGCCGAAGCGGTGGCAGAGCTATTTTCATCCCCAGAAAGACGAGCGATCCTAAGCCGCTGTGGAAGAGGGGCGACATCGATTGGGCTTCAACATTCCAGAGGCCGGCAGATGGTCGGGCGCGCTTGCAACCATCAAGGAAAACGGACGAACAGAACCGAGTGATCACCAGCGATCGCAGGACTTGACCCGATTGCACGCGCGTGCAAATATGAGCGCGCGTGCAAAACACCTGAGGGGAATCATATGCATTCAGTATCCGATGCAGCCTTGGCCGAAACCCGCGCGGATTATTGCCGCGCCGTCATCCGCACTGCCGGGGATCTGGTTCTCAAAGGCTTTCATGCCGGAGTGGCAACCGGTCTGTCGATGAAGGGGCCACAAGATTACCTGACGGAAACGGATGCCGCGTCCGAGGCCTTGATCCGCGACAGCATCCTGGCTCGCTTTCCGGGCGACAGCTTCTTTGGAGAAGAAGGCGGCGGCGCAATCGGTGAGCGCGTTTGGGTCGTCGACCCGGTCGACGGTACAGCCAATTTCGCGCGCGGTATTCCGCATTTCTGCATCTCGATCGCCTACGTAGAAAAGGGTGTGACGGAATTTGGCGCCATCTATAACCCCGCGCTCGATGAGTTGTATTTCGCAGAACGCGGCCGCGGCGCCAGTTTGAACGGCAAGACGATTCGGGTCGCTGCGACACACCGTTACGATGCCACTACCATCGAAATGGGGTGGTCGACGCGCGTTGCGAACGAGACCTACCTCGAGGTCGTGAAAGGATTGCTTGATCTCGGCACAAACGTCCGAAGGGCGGGCTCGGGTGCATTGGCTCTGGCCTATGTGGCCGACGGCCGCTCCGACGGATATGTCGAACTGCACATGAATTCCTGGGACTGCCTGGCCGGCCTTCTCCTCGTCAGCGAGGCGGGGGGCGATGTCTGCCCCTTCCTCGATATCGGCAGCCTGGAAAAGGGTGGTCCCGTCCTTGCCGCCGCTCCAGCCATTGCCGCAGGGATCAGCAAGGTCGCCAAAATCCCGCTTTCGACGGCAGGCAATTCGCCTGAGAAAGCACACTTGGGTGGCCCCGGGGCTCTCGCAGGAGCTTGAGAACAAGCTCAATCCGCCGGTAGCGGCGACAGGCGCACGCGGCGCGAAGGAGGACTTGACATGGACGGACCCGTTTACGCTCGCCCGGCGATCAGCCTGATCGCGGAAGGGCTAGGCCCTTTCGGGGCGGCTCTTTTCATTGGCGGGAGCACCGGTGCAAGCGACATTGGTCTCCTGCGCCAGCACCAGATCACGACTGTGGTGAACTGCGCCGTCAATCTCGATATCAACTACGTGCAGGCAGACCAGGGAACGGCTGACCTGCGGGCGTCAGGCTACGGAGATATTCGCTACTACAAAATTGGCCTCATCGACGGGGAGGGCAGCCCTGATACGATGATGCTCGGCGCCTATTACATTCTCGACGGCGCTCTGCGCCAGACCATGCCGAAGCGGGAGACCTACCCCTTTCCCGACGGCGGCAATGTGCTCGTCAATTGTCGAAGCGGGCGCAGCCGCTCTGTTTCGCTGGTTGCGCTTTTTCTGCACAAGCAGCAGCCGCATCTCTATCCAAGCCTGGATGACGCCCTCGCCGTCATCCGCGAGCGGCGCGAGCTGCGTCCCGACGAGTGGTTCGAAACGCCAAAGCCGATGCTCTACGGAGCAGCCCAGCGGGCGTCGGAGTGGATCGACATGATCGAAGAACGCAGGCAACGCAATTCATGATGCCCCGATCCTATCCCGAGATTGCCGTCATCGCGGATGCACATTTTCACGACGTCGATGCCGATTTCGGCTTTTCCAGTGTCAGGATCGGCGGTCGCGCCATGACGATGCGCAGTTGGTCGGACACACGCCAGTCAACGCGAGTCTTCAACGAGAGTGCCGGCGCACTCCTTGCGGCGCTTGAACACGTACAGAAACGTGGCATCCGACATGTCGTGCTGCTTGGCGACTACAGTGACGATGGCCAGCGGGCAACGACGGAAAAGCTCGCCGACATTTTGCAACAGCACAGCCGGGAGCATGGAACGGCCTTCTATGCGCTGCCGGGAAATCACGACATATTCGGCCCGCGCGGCCGTCATCACACCAAGCAGTTCCTGACGGAAGGTGGTCAGGCGATCCTCGTCTCGAGCGATGCCGGACTTGCACGCGAGGGTGCTGTCTTCAGCGACAGGATGTATTGCGAAGGATATCCGGATGGGCTTCGCGCGATGGCGAATTTCGGCTATTTCCGCCGGCCGGAATACATCCATTGGGAAAGCCCTTTTGGATTATCAGATGCTCAGGAGGATAGGGTCTACGAGGTGACGTCGCCGGACGGCGTCAATCGCTATCGGCTCATGGACGCATCCTATCTCGTCGAACCAGAGCCTGGCCTCTGGCTGCTGATGATCGACGCAAATGTGTTCGAGCCCCTCGATGGAGCCTTCGCCGATGGTGAGGAGGCAGCCTTCACCGACAGCACCGCCGGCGGCTGGAATGCCATGCTGCGTGCTAAGCCTTTCATCTTCTCATGGGTCAGCGACGTTACGCGCCGGGCACGTCTTCTCGACAAGACCGTGCTCGCCTTTTCTCACTATCCGGCGCTCGATCCCTTCGACGGCGCTTCCGATGCGGAAAAAACGCTCTTCGGTGAGACCAACGTCGTGCGCCGCACGCCCCGGCGGGAAGTCGAAGAGGCGATCCTTTCGGCAGGCTTGCAGGTCCACTTCAGCGGCCATCTGCACGTTGAAGGCGTCACCACGCGAGGTTACGATAGCAGCCGTGTGACCAATATTGCTGTCCCGTCGCTCGTCGCATTCCCCCCAGCATTCAAGGTCATACGACCAACTCGACACCATTTGGCCGTCGATACGGTCGGGCTTTCGGCAATCGCTGTCGACCGTGATCTCCTCTCAGGCTATCGGCTTGAAACCAACGGTCGCCATGAGCGCGGCGCCGATGCGCTGTCTGCTGACAGCTACGGCGCCTTTCTCCAGGCCCACAAGCGGGCGCTGGTCGTCCATCGTTACCTGCCGAAGGAATGGCCAGGCGCGTTCGCGGCAGCGATCCTGGAGATGAATGTCGCGCAGGCAGCACAATGCGTAGCAGGGGGCGCCGCAGGGGAAAGTGACTGTCTCGAACTGTCGAGTTCGGCCCAGGCAGAAGATCTTCCGATGATCGATCTGATCGCCGACTGGTATTGCCTGAGACAAGGCGGGCATCTGTCAATCGAGCATATAGAACCCGAACGACTGGCACTCTACCGGTCGCTGACAAATCAGTTCGGTCGCGCGCCCGACGCCTATGATGGATCGCTTCCTAGCTTTCTTGGCGTTTTCCTCGGAGCACTTGGCCTATTCCTGGACCGCGCGGCAAAGGGCAGACCTAACATCATTGTCCCGCTCGAAAGGGTTCAGCAGGATGTCCCGGCATAGCAGCGCGACATCGAACGACGATAATGTGAGTTGGAATAAAATAGGGGTCTGACGACGCGTTTGGTCGCCGTGAATGCCGGAACGCGAAGCCGGCAGAATGCAGCAGGTGTGATATGGAATCGGCTATCGTCAGCATCAATCTTTTCGGCGCGGTCGCTCTGCTTCTGTTTGGTCTAGCCCAGGTCAAGGGCGGCATGACGCGCGCCTTCGGTACGAAACTTCGTGCGGGCCTTGCCAGGAGTACCAGAAGCGGCACCAGATCCCTTTGCGCTGGCTTCATTGCCACTGTTGCTCTGCAAAGTTCTACGGCCACCGCCTTGATGGTTGCCTCCTTCGTCGAGAAAGACCTGATCGTGCCGGCCATGGCACAGATCGTGCTCCTCGGAGCGAACGTCGGCACCGCTGCGACCGCTTGGATCGTCGCCCTCGGCCTCGGCTGGCTCTCGCCATTGTTAATCCTTGCCGGCGCCATCCTGTTACGGGGCCGCTCCACAGCCCGCCAAGGCACGGGTACGGCACTGGTTGGGATCGGCCTCATGCTGCTGTCTTTGCATCTGCTCTCGGGAGCGACCGATCCCATCCGACAATCGCCGGCGCTCAGCCTGTTCATAACTATGCTCGGAAACGCGTGGCCGGTTGCCTTGATCTTTTCGGCCGTTCTGGCGATCCTGGCATCTTCCAGCCTTGCGATTGTCGTTCTTATTCTTTCACTCGCCGCCGGTGGTGGCATCGACACGGGGCTCGTGATCGTGCTTGTCCTTGGCGCCAATCTCGGAGGGGCGGTTCCGCCCGTTCTTGCCACCCTTCGGGCGCCGGCGAGTGCCCGAAGGGTTACACTCGGGAACCTCATCGTACGGGCGATCGGCGTTTGCATCGCCCTTCCTCTTGCAGGCTATGGCGCAGACCTTCTGGAACTATCGCCGCTGCCGCATCAGAATTTCGCAGTCGACGCACATCTCGCCTTCAATGTGCTCGTCGCTCTCGTTGCCTGGCCTTTGTCGCCATACGTCCTGTCACTGATGTCTCGCCTCCTGCCGGAGGGAGAGAAAAATCTTGAGAACAGCTATCTGGACAGCAATGATCTCGCACGTCCGCTCTCCGCTCTCGCCGGGGCAAGCCGCGAGGTCATGGTGGTCGGCGATCTAGTCGAACAAATGCTGTCGCAGGCGGCTGAGGCGATAAACCGAAACGATTCCTCCACTCTTGCCGGAATTGCGATGCTGGAAGGCCGGGTCGATCGGATTCAACACGCGATCAAGGTCTATATATCCAAGCTTGGTCATGATGGCTTGAGCGCAGAAGAACATCGTCGCTCCATGGGCATCGTTGAATATGCCATCAATCTGGAACACATCGGCGACATTATCGAAAAAGGGATACTCCCGGAAATTGCCAAGAAAATCGAACGTGGCCTGCAATTTTCGCCGGATGGGAAAGAAGAAATCTCCGGCCTGTTCGCTGTTACGTTCGAAAGCCTAAGGATGGCACAGACGGTTTTTGCAACACAGAACGCCACGCTGGCGCGCCGGCTCGTCGAAATCAAGGAAGACGTGCGCCGGCTCGAAAAGCAATCGGCCCAACGGCACCTGCAGCGCCTGCGCGAAGAGCGGCCCGAAAGCATTCAGACGAGCTCGCTGCACCTCGATATTCTGCGCGACCTGAAACGCATTCATGCCCATATCGCGGCCGTCGCCCATCCAATCCTCAATCAAAGCGGTCTTTTGATTGAAAGCCGAATCCGCCAGGCCAACTAGCGGGCTGTTGTCCTCTCCACCATGAACACCGACACGACTTGAAGCCGGGTCTCTGTCTCGTCGCTGTCGAGCGCCGTCAGAACTTTGTCTGTCAGGTCGTCTAGCGGTTGGGCAACCGTGGTCAACTGGTAGCTCTTCCAGCTCGCCTGAGGTATGTCATCGAAACCGACGACCGACAGATCTTCAGGCACGCGGCGGCCCATTTCCAGGCGGGCTGCGTCCAGAAATCCGAGAGCCATGAGGTCGGTGACGCAGAATGCGCCATCAATAGTCTTGTCCGAAAGCAGTTCGCAGGCGGCCTTATAACCGCTGTCATAGGACGTCGGACCACCCGACCAGGCCACGACCTCTATGCCTTCTATCCCCATGCGCTGGCTGAAAGCGTTCGCCCGACGAACTTGTGACGGGGTCTGGCTGCTGCTCGAGACGACGACGACCTTTTTGCAATCGGCTTTGACAAGTCGCATGGCGGCGAGCTCGGCACCGTGGGAATCGTCGCTTAACACCATGCTCGTATCGGTTCTGTCGAGGCGCTGGTTGATCAGGATGAGGCGAACACCGTTGGCGATGCACTCGTCGATGATCGAGGTTGGAGGCTCCCCCGAAAGAACGATGATTGCTTGAGCCCGGAACTCGAACAGAAGTTCGATGAGGGGTGCAATATCCTTGCGTGCATCTGCTGCGTTGAGGAGCAGGCATTGCAGGCCCCGCCGCAACAGACCGATGCTGAGAAGATCAAGCTGCCTGGAAATGAATGGCGAACTGAGATTGGCGCCAACCACACCGATGAGATTGGAGCGCTCGCTCATCAGACCCTGAGCCAGACGGTTGACGCGATAGCCGAGTTCACCGGCGGCTTTAAGGACCTTGCGTCGCACCGATTTCGATACACTTCCGCCATTGAAAGTGCGCGACACGGCCGAGCGCGAAACTCCCGCGCGCTTCGCCACTTCTTCTGCCGTCACAAATGTTTGTGCCATCAATATTTCCACTCGAACCAGGGTCTTTATCAGTGGCCATAAAGTCCCGGTTTTTCCAATCGAAAATTTTCAATCGCCTGCCAGTCACGCTTAGCGACAGCTGACCAATCAGCATCGCCGGCTGCGCAGGATGAGGCCTCGCACGATATCGCCGCTGGCCGCCATGCATACCTGTTCGAAAGTACATTTGAACGTGATAAAATATTCCATGAAAACAGATAGATAACATATTGACCGCGCGTGCATTTTATCGTTGACAAAGTGACCGTTTCAATGGATCATGCATTCTATAGAAGGGCATAAATGGAATGCATATTCCGTTGACGAGCGCGCCGGGAGGAGCCGGCTCGCTCGCCGGTGACGGGCCACAGAGGCCTGTGAAAGATTGAATTCTTGCTCGCGCTTTTGCGCGCAGGGTCATCCCGTTCGCGGGAGCCTTCTGTGCATGCCTTCGCTTGGACGATGTCATGCGAGCACGGAGATGACGATACGGGAGGCACGATGGCTCTTTTTAGCGATACGATGAAGGCAAAAGTGCCCGCCACGGGTGCTGGCGCAAAGCCATCCGGATGGCAGGTGTGGCGCTATCGGCTCAAGGTCGCCCTTCGCGAGCCAACAACGCTGATCGGTGTCTTGACGGCCCTGCTGTTCACCTACCTGATCGTCATTCCGATCATCTCGATCGTTCTGGATTCCATACGCGTCCAATTTGGCAATGAGCGGCGACTCGGCAAACAGGTCGGCGACCTCACCTTCTATTATCTCGATCGGACGTTCTTCTCTCCTGTTGCGACCGACCTGTTCTGGCACCCGCTCGTCAATACCTTGACCGTTGCATTTGGTGCCATAGCCCTTTCTCTGGTGATCGGCACCATCCTGGCCTGGTTGATTAGTCGGACTGACATGTTCGGGCGACGCTGGTTTGCGACCGCGTTGATCGTTCCGTACATGCTGCCTGCCTGGACCTTTGCCCTCGCTTGGATGACGCTGTTTAAGAACCGAACAATCGGCGGTCAGCCGGGTTGGTTCGAGGCGATGGGCATGACCCCACCAGATTGGGTCGCCTATGGTCGCTTTCCGATTACAATCATTCTTGCCCTGCACTATACGCCCTTCGTCATCCTCCTTTTTGGTTCTGCGCTCCGTCGCTTCGATTCCCAGCTTGAGGATTCCGCCCGCATCCTGGGCGCCCGGCGTTACCAGGTTGCCTTGCAGGTTATTCTGCCTCTGATGCGGCCGGCTCTCCTGTCGGCAATGGTTTTGATCTTCGCCAAGTGCCTGGGCGAGTTCGGCGTTCCCTACGTCCTTGGCCTGCCCGTGAAGTTCGAGGTGCTTTCGACCTCGCTGTTTCGCAGTATCGCCTCACGCCAGACTGGCGTGGCGGGTGTCGTCGCAGCCTCGATCATGGTGATCGGCATCATAACGCTGATGATCGACGCACGGTTGGTGCGCGAGGCTCGCCGCTTCGTCACAATCGGTTCGAAGGGGTCGATGAACCGCCAAAGCCGCCTGGGCAGGATGCGGCTTCCGGCGACCGGGTTCGCCGCAGCGATCTTCCTTCTCGGTGTCGGATTGCCGCTGCTGACGCTCGCATTGTCTACCGTCATGAAAATTCCGGCGMAGTTCACACTCGACAACTTCACGCTCGACTACTGGATCGGCACCAATCTCGACACGGTCGCGCTGCAGACCGGCATTCTCTTCAGCCCGGATCTCTGGGCAGCGGCCGGAAACACATTGATGATCGTCGGCCTAGCATCCCTGACCTCGGGTATTCTCGGTCTCTTCGTCGGGTATGTCGTCATCCGTACACCGGTCCGCGCGCTGTCGGTCTACCTCCGTCAAGTGACGTTCCTGCCTTATCTCGTGCCGGGTATCGCATTTGCCGCGGCCTATCTCTCCTTGTTTGCCGTTCCGCGCGGGCCGATGCCGGCGCTTTATGGGACCGTGACCATCCTGGTGCTTGCCCTTATCGCCGATCAGATGCCCTACGCTTCCCGCGCTGGCATCTCCGCAATGACGCAGCTCGGCAAGGATCCGGAAGAGGCCGCCCAGATCGCCGGGGCAGGGTGGTTGCGGCGCATGATCTCGATCGTGATCCCAATCCAGAAGGGCTCCCTGGTGACCGGCGTGCTTCTTCCGTTCATTTCCGGGATCAAGGGCCTCAGCCTCTTCGTGATCCTCGCCGTCCCGAGCACCGACGTTCTGACCACCTATTCGCTCCGGCTTGTCGATTATCACTACACCCAGGCGGCGAATGCCGTCGTCCTGATCATCGCCGGCATTGCCTATTTCGGCACGCTGCTGGCCCAGAAACTCACCCGCACAAATCTTGCAGAAGGACTTGGAAGCTGATGCCTACGATCAACCTGCGCGGTGCGCAAAAAAACTACGGCGTGAATGCAGCAAACGCGGTCTCGGACCTCGATCTCGAAATTCGCGATGGTGAGTTCATGTGCCTTCTCGGCCCCTCCGGCTGCGGCAAGACGACGACCTTGAGGATGATCGCCGGGCTGGAGAACCTGTCTGGAGGTGAAATTCGCGTCGGAGACAGACTGATCGATTCCGTTGCCGAGGGCGTTTTCGTTCCTCCCGAAAAGCGCGAGATGGGTCTCGTCTTTCAGAGCTACGCGCTGTGGCCGCATCTAACGATCGAGCGGAATACCGATTTCGGCCTGCGGCTGCGCAAACTGCCGAAAGCCGAGCGTGAGGCCCGCGTGGAAAAGGTCATGCAGGCGCTCGACATCGCCAAATATCGCGATCGCTATCCCTCGCAGCTTTCCGGCGGCCAGCAGCAGCGCGTTGCGCTTGCGCGCATGCTCGCGGTCAATCCGGGCGTGCTGCTTCTCGATGAGCCTCTGTCCAATCTCGACGCTCGGCTTCGGCTGGAGATGCGCGCCGAACTCAAGCGGCTACACAAGGAGTTCAAGACGACCATCGTTTTCGTGACCCATGACCAATGGGAGGCAATGACGCTTGCGACCACGATCGCCGTCATGAACGAGGGCACGCTCCAACAGATGGGGACGCCCAATGACATCTATGACCGGCCGGCCAATCGTTTCGTCGCGGAGTTCGTCGGCAGCCCGCCGATCAATATCCTGACATTCGGACAGCCGGGTGTCTCCGATATCGCCGACAAGGCTGAAGCCTATTTCTCGGCGCGGTATCCTGCACTCTCCGGCATCGGCTCGGTCTGCATCCGGCCGGAGGCGATCGGGTATGTCTTGAAGCTCGAGGACATACCGCAAGGTGATTTTTTCGGCGAGATGACCGTCACTGGCGTCCTGCCAACCGGTGGCAGTTGGATCCTCGAATTGCGGAGCGACAACCATACGCTGTTTCTCACGACCCACGCGCTGCCGCGTATCGACGCCGGGGAGCGCGTGTTTTTCCACGCACCACCTGAGGCCCTGCATGTTTTCGATGCACGCGGAGAGCGAATTGCGGAGTCAGATACGCTGCTGAGGAGCGGCGTCTACAACTGACACCCGCGCAACCACGAATAGCTTACTGAAGGAGGAGCAGTAATGAAGAGAAACCTGATCGGCGGCATGGGCCGCGTGTTGTGTGCGACTGCCGTTGCGATGGCTTTGGGAGGTGCGGCAAGCGCCGAGGAGTCGTTCGACCTTGATGCGTTGATCGCGGCTGCCAAGAAGGAAAAGCCGATTACGGTCTATGACAGCACCGGCAAGATCGTCGAAATGGCGAAGAACTTTGCCGCGAAATATGGCCTGTCGGCAGAAGGCTCCAAGGTCAAGGCGTCGGCGCAGCTGGAGATGATCATCCGCGAGGCCCGCGCAAACAACATACAGGGCGACGTGTCGATCGTCAGCGACGCTCCGGCTGCCATGGCCCAGCTGATCCCGCAGGGCTTTGCCGAAAGCTGGCTGCCGCCGGACCTGGCCAAGAACATCCCTGCCGAATATCAGGATCCACTGACGGTCGTCACGAGCGCGAACGTGTGGTCCTATAATACGGCGCTGTTCGACAAATGCCCTGTCGACAACATTTGGGAACTGACCGAGCCGAAATGGAAAGGCAAGGTTGCGATGCAGGATCCGCTCGGAAAAGCGTCCTATGTCGACTGGTTCAACCAGATGGCAAAACATGGCGACGACAAGGTTGCTGCGGCCTACAAGGAGCGATACGGCAAGGATCTTCAGACGGATGAGGCAAGCGCGACCGCAGCATGGGTCAAGGCGCTGGCCGCCAATGCGCCGCTCCTGACCGATGCCGACGCCGCCGCTGCGGACGCCGTCGGCGCCCCCGGGCAGTCTCAGCCCTTCATGGGGCTCATCAGCTCGGCCAAGTTTCGCGATAACGCCGATAGCGGCATGAAGCTCGGCCTTTGCAAGGACCTCAAGCCATGGCTCGGCTGGCTTTATCCCGGCGTAGGCCTGATCACGAAGGGTACCGACAGCCCGAATGCCGCTAGGCTTTTCATCCACTACGTCATGACCGCCGAGGGCATCGCACCGCAGGCTATCGACGGCAAGATGTCGACGAACAAGGATGTCAGCCTTCCCGCCGATGAGCCATCCGGGATCGGCGCGGCTCTAGACCAGTTGCTGCCATACAAGATGGCGACCAGTCTTGACGACTGGGATGCCCGCGAAACGTGGCAGGACTTCTGGCGGATGAACTATCAGAAATAACGAGCCGACCAGGGAGGCACATCATGGCCCATTCGAACCAGACAAGATCGGCATGGCGAGGCTTGCTCGCCGGGACTGCGGTGCTCGTCTTCGCGTCCGCCCTTTCGGCCGCGGCCTATGCCGAAGACACGTTCGATCTTAACGCGCTGATAGACGCTGCAAGAAAAGAACCACCCATCACGGTTTATGCAGTCACCGGCAAGATCGTCGATACCGCCCAGGCCTTCACGAAGAAATATGGCGTGCAGGCGAGCGGCAAGAAGGTCAATGAGGCGACGCAGGTCGAATTGTTGATCCGCGAGCGGCAGGCAGGAAATGTCGTCGGCGACGTCAGTGTGGCAACCGACGTCGCCGCGGCAGTGGGCGAGCTTCTGCCGGAAGGCGTGGTGACAAGCTGGGCGCCGCCGGATCTTCAACAGGATATTCCAGAAAGGCTGCGCAACCCCTTGGTCGTCGCCTCGGATGCGCATGTCTGGACCTACAATACCGAGAAATACGACAAATGCCCGGTGACCAACATCTGGCAACTGACCGAGCCGCAATGGAAGGGCAAGCTCGCCATGCTCGATCTGTTCGACAAGCCGCTCTATGCGGATTGGTTCAACCAGATCGAGATGCATCACGACGTGGATGTCGCCAAGGCCTATGAAGCGCTCTACGGCAAGAAGCTCGACACGAGCAGCCAGAGCGCGACAGCGGCCTGGGTCAAGGCGTTTGCCCAGAACGGACCGCTTCTGTCGGACTCCACCACTGTTGCCGATGCCGCCGGGGCGCCTGGCCAGTCCGACCCTTTCTTCGTGATCACATCGACGGCGAAGTATCGCGACAATGAGGCCAAGGGCCTGAAACTCGGCCTATGCACCGGGGTCCAGCCTTTTTCGGGTTTCCTCTATCCTGGCTTAGGTTTGATCGCCACGCAAACCAAGAGCCCCAACGCGGCAAAGCTCTTTGTCCGTTATCTTATGACCGAAGAGGGAATTGCCCCGCAGACGGTGGATGGAAAGATCTCCGGGAATTCGGCGATTAGCTTGCCGTCCGATGAGCCGTCGGGCATTGCCGCCCATCTCGATGAGCTCATGGCATTCGATGCGTCCACCGCAGCCGCGGATCTCGACAAGCGCGAGGGGTGGCAGGACTTCTGGCGCATGAACTACAAGAAATAAGCCGTAGCAGCCTTTGGCGATCTCCTGGGAGGGAACGATGAATAGAAATGCCAAGATTTCAGTCGCGGCGATCGCCGCCATGGCGACAGCGGTTTTTGCTGTTCCGGCAGTCGCTGGCGATACGGCCGATATCAAAGCTTTGGTCAATGCGGCCAAAGGCGAAAAGCCGATCAATGTCTATGACAGCACCGGCAAGATCGTTGAGATGGCCGAAAACTTCAGCGCCAAATCGAGAAAGTCAATCCAACAACGTTCAGGGCGACGTGGTGTTGATCACCGATGCTCCGGCGGCGTTGGCACAGTTGCTGCCGCAAAAGTTCGTCGAAAACTACCTCCCTGCGGACATGGCCTCCAAGATCCCCAAGCAGTTCCAGAATCCTCTGGCGATCTCGACCAATGCAAACGTATGGGCCTACAACACCGAGGCCTATGACAAATGCCCCGTGGCCAACATCTGGGAGCTGACGGAGCCGAAGTGGAAAGGCAAGGTTGCAATCATCGACCCGCTGACGAAGGGCAATTACACGGACTGGTTCAATCAACTCGATGCCCACGGCAGCGATGCGGTTGCTGCCGCCTACAAGGCGCATTTCGGCAAGGAGCTGCAGACTGATGAAAAGAGCGCTGCTGCCGCCTGGATCAGGGCCCTGGCTCAGAATGCCCCGCTGGCAACAGATAGCGACGACCGGATATCGGAAGCCGTGGGCGCACCAGGTCAGAAGGAACCGTTCTTCGGCCTGTTGAGCTCTGCGAAATTCCGTGACAACGAAGACAAGGGTTACAAGCTCGGCATCTGCACCACGCTCGATCCCTGGGTCGGCTGGAACTATATCAAACTCGGCCTGATCGCCGCCAAGTCGCAAAGCCCGAATACGGCAAAGCTCTTCATCCATTATATCCTGACCGAGGAGGGCATCGCGCCGCAGATGAAGGACGGCAAACTGCCGACCAATAGCGACGTCAGGATGCCGGACGACGAGCCTTCCGGCCTGATGAAGGTCGCCGACAAGCTGCAGGCCTATGACACGTCCACCGGTCTGGATGATTTCGACCGGCGCGAGGAATGGCAGGATTTCTGGCGTGTAAACTACACGAAGTAAGCAATTCCGACGTGAAGCGCGGGAACCTGTTCCCATATGACAGACTGGACATGCCGATGCAAAACCCCACTCGCGTCAACCCGAGCCCCGACAATGAAGACGCGCTTAAGCGATCCCGCAGGTTGATGGAAATCGCCAAAGGCGCGGCGCTAGCCGTACGCGAGCCTCTGCTGCAAGCCTTCCGATCCAATATAGACGTTGACTACAAGGTCGATCTCCACGATGTCGTCACCATCCACGATAAGCGTGCCGAGGCGACGATCCGGGCTTATATTCTCGAGCATGAGCCCAATTCGGCGATCATGGGAGAGGAGGGCGGACAGACGGGCAGTGGGGGTATTCAGTGGTATGTCGATCCAATCGACGGAACGGCGAACTTTGCCCGTGGCCTGGCATTCTGGTGTGTATCGATCGCCGCCGTCATCGGTGGGGAGGTTGTTGCCGGCGCGATCTTCGATCCAGTTTCCGGAATGATGTTCACGGCAGATCTTGCGGGCGCCGATCTGAACGATCGTCCGCTGCGGTCGCGTGCGGTTGCAGAGGAAGCGCATGCGACGCTGATCACCGGCTATCCGGTGGCGCGGGATTTCCGGCTCGACGGTCGCGAGGTAGCACTCGCCAATATGGGTGAACTGGTCGAGACCTTTTCGACGCTGCGTCGTCCCGGAAGCGCCGCTCTCAGCATCGCTCATGTCGCCGCCGGATGGGTTGATGCTGCCGCCGGATTTGGCGTCAACGCGTGGGACGTTGCCGCAGCCACGCTGATCCTGAAGAACGCCGGCGGGCGGTATGAACGGTTGACCCTCGGCAAGGTTCCCGTGGGGGCGGCCGATTTCCTTTGTCCTGGTTACGTCGCGACAGGCGAAGGGGCGCACYACCCGACATTGGAGCGGGTGGCACGGTCCATCTGCGAAAACAGGGCAGCCAGGGCGGCTGCCTAACAGGATCACCGGCGGCGACGCATCAGCCGATGCGCAGCCTGCCATCAACCATCACTTTTTGAACGCCGCCTGCCTCAGGGTAGCGGCCGTGGAGACGACACATGCAGAAATCTGAAGCCGTGATTGGACAGGAAGAGAGACACCTGCCCAAACTGAGCCGCATCTATCAATCGCACCCGTTTTACGGCGTCGATATGTTCATATCGGGAAAGGAGGGGGCAAGCGACCTCGGCCTTCTGCGCCGAAACGGCATCACGACGGTAGTCAACTGCGCCGTCAACCTCGACTTCAATTTCGTGCAGCAGGACAAGATCGTCTCGGATCATGAGGGCAGCGTCTATGGGCCGGGGGAGATTCGCTATTACAAGGTGGGCCTCATAGACGGCGCCGGAAATCCGGATACCCAGATGGTTGCGGCCCACTATATCCTTCGTGCAGCACTTGAACAGATCCTGCCTGACAAACCGTCCTATCCGCTTCGCGAACGTGGCAGCGTTCTCGTGAATTGTCGTGGTGGCCGTTCTCGTTCGGTCGCAGTCGTAGCACTCTTCCTGCATCTCACGTTGCCAAATGAGTTTCCAACACTGGACGACGCGATCGATTTCGTTCGTCGAAAGCGAGAGTTGCCTGTCGATGAATATTATAAAGCGCCGAAGCCAGTTCTCGCAGAAGCCGCCCGGCGGGCGGCTGGGTGGATACGGATGATTGACGCCGCAAAAT
This sequence comes from Rhizobium sp. 01N447_2, assembly GCF_056399245.1. Taxonomy (NCBI): domain Bacteria; kingdom Pseudomonadati; phylum Pseudomonadota; class Alphaproteobacteria; order Hyphomicrobiales; family Rhizobiaceae; genus Rhizobium; species Rhizobium sp. 01N447_2. The sequence continues at coordinate 16,273 of NZ_JBFTQY010000049.1, read as the reverse complement.
AGGCTTCGTCTGGCAAGGCTAATGGTTCCAATGCGGTATCGATCGATATGATAACGAAACGTCAAACTTCCAACAGCCAACCCAAGAACTTGCGCGATCTGAAAAACATGATCGCGGCAGGGGTGGTCGTGTTCAACGGGCAGTCGGAACGCGTCATTCGTATCGCGCTCGAAAAACCGGAGTTGATTGCCTTCGGGACATTACAGTCAATCGCCACCGAATGTTCGGTTGCCCCGACGACTATAGTCAGAGTGGCCCGCCTCGCCGGGTTTGCAAACTTCGCGGATTTCAAGGAAATGTATCGGCTACACCTCAGGGGCATTGGATCTGGGACGGAAAGCCCGCGCCCGGCCCCTACGCTCTAAAGCACGAGGTTGTTGTGCAATCTTTCGATAAGCTCGCTGCCAAAGTTTTGCGGTCGAATAATATAGCGGTGTGCAACTTTGCCACCCGTGCGCCTCTGGCTTTCGATAGCTACTCATCAAATCATCAGAACGACGGAAAATGGCTCTCAAGATCTCGCAATGGAGTTGCATAGGCTTCTTAAAGTGGCGACCACAAGGTCATGGGCTGGAATAGCCGGACTGCTCTTATAGATCTAGTTGGCGACCCCTTGCCAAAGCGACTTCCACCTTTCTGTATGGAGTTGATTGTGTTGGCGGCGTCATGCCCATCCGGGGATCGTGTTCCTACAGGCGAAGAATGAGCAGGATGCAGCATGTGGCCGCAATTTGCGTCAAGTTCTCCCTCATCTTCATGAGCGGGTGCGGCGAAGCTTTCAATTACCTACAAGTTCCGCTCCGATGGCTGTGCCGAGCGTGATGTCAGTGAGATGGGATAGACCGCGCCATATGACGATGTTGCCCGGAGGCGGGTCTTTCGCCCGTGCGAGATACCCACCCAATCTGGGCGATTTTGATCAGGTAGGAGGACAGCAGCTTCGGCTCGTCCAAATGCGCGGGTTTGTCATCGATGAGGCGATCGAGCAGCATCTCGACAGGTGTGAGCCGGCCCGCCGCAGACATCGGCAACCAGCGAGCGGAACCATTGGTGTGCGGGATGGGAGTGAAGCCGCTCGTGCCAGATCAGCTTATAGATCAGCCTCTCGGCCTCAAAAGGGAGGCTGCAGGGGGCTAATCCGTGCTGCGACACAAGCGCTCGGCCAGGTCCATTTATGAAGCTGGTTGGCACGCAGGTGAGTAGGTCGCTTCCCGCGACGATTTTGAGCGCATCAGCAAAGTGATTGACAACAGCGGCGATTGTCCGTGTACGACCGTGTAGGCTGAGCCAGCCATCGACTACGCCCAGGTCCATCCCAGATGGCGTGACCAGAACATGCGAAGCGGCCACGAATTGGTCCAGGCTTACTTCTCCTGCGAATGGGTGTCCTTGCCCCATCACGCACACATACTGGTCCGTCAGAAGCCCCCGAACATGAATGTCCCGGGGGAGGGACGGGAACATTCCGACAGCGCAATCCAGCGTGCCGCGGTCAATTGCCTCGAGAGAGTTGGCATTGGTATGAATGGAGAAAACTACGCGGGCATAAGGCGACATTGACCGTAGCCTCATCGTAATGCCGCATACCGCTTCCGCGGCGAGGCTATCCGTCACCGCAATTCGGAAGCTCGTCGGATCAGAACGCGGATCAAATTGCTCCGGTGCGATCGAGGAACGGATCGTGGCGAGCGAACGATGAAGTTCTGGCCAGATGGCCATCATCCGGGAGGTTGGCTGAACTCCATCCGCCACTTTTAGGAATAGTTGATCGCCCGTCAGTTTCCTTGCGCGCCTGAGGGCATTGCTGACTGCCGGTTGACTCATCGCGAGACTGGCGGCGGCGCGCGTCACGTTTCGTTCCAGCATGATGGCTTCAATGACCACAAGCAGGTTTAGATCAAGCCGCACGTTATTCACCTCAGTTATGATGGTTAGACCAAAATCGAAATTGGACCCATCAGGAATTTTGCGCAACTGTATCCCGGAGCCAAAGCGCAAGAAGCAATACCTATTGAAAATAGCTGTCTGCGCCAAAGATGCGAGGATTTATCTTATGAATGATGCTCCTGCCGGAGACCTGATGCCGAAATTGACTGGGAAGATCAGTCCAGAACGTATTCGTCTGTTGCGCGCACCCCGACCGCCTGCGGGCTTGGTCGAGAAGTTCAAGCATATTGCCGACGCCACCAGCGTCATTGCCGACGTTATGGACGAACTGGGCATCACGGGCGCGGTCGGTGCCTCGCTTCTCAAGCCGACGTTGCCAAGCGCCAGCATCGTCGGACCGGCCCTGACCGTACGCAACATCATGCAACGCGAGCATGTTTACGAGACTGCTCGTCGCCGTGAGAATCGTATGGCGGAGTTCGAGGCCCACAATCTGGCGCTCCCCGGGGACGTCATCGTGATCGATGGCGTTCTTGGCGTATCCAACATGGGTGGCATATCGGCCCAGACCGGCAAACGGCAAGGCGAAGCCGGGGCGATCGTCTCCGGGGGTATCCGTGACGTCGGCCATTCCCGCCGCGTAGAGTATCCGCTCTGGGCCACCGAGATCACGCCAGTCACCGGGAAATGGCGGATTGAAACGGTGGAGATCAACGGCGATATCCAGATCGAAGGCGTCCGGGTATCGCCCGGCGATATCGTCGTGGCCGATGAAACCGGGGTTTGCTTCATCCCGATTACGCGCGCAGTTGAGGTGCTGGAACGGGCGCTGGCAAAAGCTGCTTTCGAGCACGAGAAATGTAGCGCAATCGACTTCGGAACCCCAGTCGCCGATCTGCCGAGCAAGGAGTGAGTTCAATGGCCCATCTCGCGCCGAGACTGCGTGTTGCGATCCTCGACGACTATCAGGATATCGTTCGTACGCTCGACTGCTTCAGCAAGCTTGAGGGCCATGAGGTTAAGATCTGGAACGATACTGTAGCCGACGTGGACATATTGGCGGAGCGGCTTGCGGCTGTTGACGTATTGGTACTGCTCCGCGAGCGGACCAAGGTGGACGAACCGCTGGTCAGCCGGCTGCCGAACCTCAAGCTGATCAGCCAGAACGGTCACGTGCCACACATCGATCTCGCCGCATGCACACGTCGGGGCGTGCTCGTTTCATCGGCGCTGACGCAACGCCCTTCCTACCCGACGGTGGAATTCACCTGGGGTCTGATTTTGGCGGCGATGCGCAACATCCCGCTCGAAAGCGCCAGGCTGCGGGAAGGTTCGTGGCAGAGCACAGTTGGGCTTGGGTTGCGCGGTCGGACACTTGGGATTTATGGCTTTGGCCGTCTCGGCTCCATGGTGGCGCGGATCGGCAGCGCATTCGGCATGGAATTGCTGATTTGGGGTCGCCAGGGCTCATTGGATAGGGCGCGGGCCGAAGGCTTTCAGGTTGCCCCGAGCAAAGAGGCATTTTTCGAACAAGCAGACGTGCTTAGCCTGCATTTGCGCCTGAATGCCGAGACCACCGGCCTGATCGGCCCCGGGGAGCTTGCCCTGATGAAGCCGACGGCACTGCTGGTGAATACCAGTCGGGCGGAGCTGATCGAGCCCGGGGCGCTTGTTGCGGCGCTGCGCAACGGTCGGCCTGGAAAAGCGGCGGTCGATGTGTTCGAGCACGAGCCGCTTACTGACCCCGACGATCCCTTGCTGTCGCTGCCCAACGCCTTGTGCACGCCGCACCTCGGCTACGTCGAGCGCGACAATTACGAATTTGCCTACGGCAATGCCTTCGACCAGGTCGTGGCTTTCGCCCAGGGCATGCCGATCAACATCCACAATCCGGATGTATTGAAACATGGAGCACTACTATGAACCTCGAGCTCGACGGGAAAATCGTTCTGGTCACCGGCGGCAGCAAAGGCATCGGACTTGCCTGCGCGCGCGCATTCGGCAGGGAAGGTGCCCGCGTGGTCATCGTGTCACGCAGCCCGGATAACTTGGCCGCCGCGAAGGCGACACTTGCGGCGGGCGGCATYGACGTCACGCCCTTCGCTGCCGATCTTTCCGACGCGGCGGCGGCGGAACGCGCAGTGATTGCTGCGGAAGAACAGGTCGGACCGATTGCTGTGCTGGTCAATTCCGCAGGTGGCGCCGTCCGCGTCCCGCCAAGCGAGCTGACCCCGGACAAGTGGCGCGTCGCCATGGATGCGAAGTTCTTCACCTATATGAACGTGATGGACTATGTCCTGCCACGCATGGTCGCTCGGAGCGCGGGTGCGATCGTCAACATCATCGGCACCGGAGGCAAGATTGCCTCGCCAATCCACATTCCTGGTGGCGCTGCGAACGCGGCACTGATGCTGGCCTCTGCAGGTCTGGCCGCCGCTTGGGGACACGCCGGCATACGCGTCAACGTTATCAACCCCGGCGCCACGATGACCGACCGAGTGCAGATGTCATTGGATGCTGAATCGCGTGCGACCGGAAAGCCGCCTGAGGAGCTGTTGCGTCAAAACCAGCAGCGCATACCGCTCGGGCGTTACGCCACGCCGGAGGAGGTCGCCGATGCAGCGCTCTACCTTGCGAGCGCGCGAGCATCCTACGTGACGGGCGCGTCGCTCACCATGGACGGAGGACTGACACCGCTCGTCGTGTGACGGCGCGTCGGGAACAATCAACATTGGGAGGAAACCAAATGTTCAATTGGTATCGTGAGTTAACAAAACGAGAGCGAAATACGTTCTGGGGATGCTTTGCGGGATGGGCAGTGGACGCAATGGATGCGCAGCTCTTCAGCTTCGTCCTCCCCGTTCTCATCGCAGCGTGGGGTATGTCGACAGCGCAGGCGGGCTATCTCGCCACAGCGACACTCCTTTCCGCAGCAGTGGGCGGCTGGGCCTGCGGCTATCTTGCAGATCGGTTCGGTCGTGTCCGGATCATGCAATTTACCATCTTATGGTTCTCGGTGTTCACTTTCCTCGCTGCATTCACCCAGAACTTCGAACAGCTCATCGTCGTGCGGGTGCTACAAGGGCTTGGTTTTGGTGGCGAATGGGCCGCCGGTGCGGTGCTGATGGGCGAGATCATCCGGCCTGCCCATCGTGGTAAGGCGGTGGGTAGCGTTCAGAGTGGTTTTGGCGTCGGCTGGAGCGCGGCGGCCATATTGGCCGGCGTCATTCTCGCCCACGTGCCGGCGGAATACGCATGGCGGACGCTCCTGATGATCGGTGTGCTGCCAGGTTTTCTGGTGCTGTACCTTCGTCGATCGCTCGAGGAGCCGGAGCTCTATCAACAGACCCGTGCTGCCATAAAGGCCACCGGCCGCGATCCGGGCCTCAGCGCGATTTTCCGCCCCGGCATACTGCACGTGACAATCCTGGCATCTCTGCTGGCGTTCGGCGTCGTTGGGGTCGGCGGAGCAATCGTCAACTGGCTGCCGACGTTCATGAAAACGGTTCGCCATCTCTCGCCGAGTGCCTCCGGCTACTACATATTTCTGGTTACCGGCGGCTCCTTCTTCGGCTTCCTGGCAAGCGCCTACTTATCCGACGTGCTTGGGCGGCGGCGTACATTCCAGCTGTTTCTGGTCTGCTCATGGCTGGTGACCATCGCCTATATGTTTCTGCCGCTGTCAGGCTGGGGACTCATTTTGATGGGAGTACCGTTCGGCTTCTTCACGATCGGCAACTATGCGGCACTCGGCCCCTTCTTCACGGAGTTGTTCCCGACAGCGGTGCGCGGCAGCGGTCAGAGCTTCGCCTATAACTTCGGCAAGGCCGCTGGTGCCATCGCAGTCTCCTGCATCGGCATTCTCGCGCAGTGGATCACCCTAGCCGAGGCCATTGGGTTGATCGCGTTGCTCGGCTACAGCATCGCGATCACGGCGACGCTGCTACTTCCGGAAACCAAAGGCATCAACCTTACGGCCAGCCTTGAGCAAGCGCCCGAGGAAGCCCCCTCGATCGCGGTGGCGGAACAACCTGCTCCGGGCGGGCGGTAGCCTTGCCCGAGAGCCCGGGAACGCTGCTGTGCACTATGCAAATCACAACGTCGACACAGTGACCTTGGGACTCCTCGAGACGCGAAGTCACTAACCAGCGGCTTGCCAAGCTGAATGACGCTCGGAGACGTCGGTAAAATCCGAACCACTTCTGCGACGGAAGCCAGAATGGTTCCGATCCATCCATACGAAGGAAAGATCAATGAAGTCAAAATTCCCATACCTCGCATTCGCCATGACGCTGATGACACAGGCGAGCATGTCCGAGGCCCAAGCCGCCGGCGAACCGATGCAAGTCATTGTTGCGACGCCGCAGGAACTCTCCGTCACCCAAAGTGCGTCCAAGACTGTCGGCGTGTCCCAAGTCAGCGGGCAGAGCGCTAGCATGCTCTATGGCGATCCGACAAAACCTGGACTTTATACGGTCATTCTGCGCCTCGATCCACACAAGCGCATCATGCCGTTGTCGCATCCCGATTCCCGCTTCGTGACCGTCTTGGCGGGAAGCTTCTATATTGGATGGGGCGACACCTACGACGAGACCAAGCTCAAAGCACTCCCGGCGGGAGGTATCTACACCGAACCCGCCAATGCCAATCATTTCGGAGAGACGCGAGACGAGCCGGCGCTCGTCGCAATCACCGGATACGGGCCGAGCGGGACCACCTATGCGGATCCCGCCGATGCGCCAAGCGCGGTCAATAAATAGATCAATCCGAGGACCGACCGAAGCGCCTCATTGTTTTCGGTGCCGTGCATTTCCAGATGGCAAGCACGGTTCCGAAAGCGATGTGCACCAGGCAATAGCAAGAGCGCTGAGTGAAATGACAGGAGAAATGACATGGTTCAACCCACAATCGACAATCCTTCTGATGTGGCGAAGGGAGGCACAACTAAAGGCCGYCGCCAAAGCGTCACTGTTGAGGCGCTCGCCCACAAGTACCCGGTGCCGAACGCCTGTCGGATCGACAACCTGATCGTGTCCGGCGCGATCCAGGGGGTGGATCCCGAAACGCATCTAGTGCCACCGGATCTCACGTCGCAGTGTGCTCATCTGTTCGTAAACATGAAGGCGATCGTCGAGGCTGCCGGCGGCTGTACCGACGACATTATCAAAATGACCGTCTATTTGCGCGACCGCGACAATCGAGAGCCGCTGAACGCAGAATGGGTGCGCATGTTTACGGATCCTGCAACCCGGCCGGCTCGGCACTCGCAGCCCTTGCTGACGGAAGGTCCTTCATTAGTGCAATGCGATTTTATTGCGGTAATTGGGCGGAGTGGCTGAGGTCGTTGCTTTTCGTTTACAGATTTGGGTGTCGGCGGCTCCATTGGCTTAAGCCTGCTCAATAGACGCTCATCCGTCAGTGCTAGTAGTTCATCGCCGCCTGGTGAGCGAATACTTCGAAACGATCGTCCAGGGAGAAAAAACGATGAAGATTGGCGCACCTAAAGAAATCAGTAGGCACGAGGCGCGCGTCGCGATGACACCCGACAGCGCGGCTCAACTGAAGAAACTTGGACATGAATGTGTGATCGAGGCAGGGGCGGGCCATTCGGCTGGATTTCCGGACTTAGCATATCGTTCGGTCGGTGTCACCGTGGTCGATGATGCCTCGGCACTCTATGCCATCGGCGACGTTATCGTGAAGGTTCGGCCGCCAACCTCCGGTGAGGTATGCCGGCTTGGCCCAAACCAGACGCTGATCTCATTGTTCAATCCCGCGCAAAACAGGGAGCTTCTGGAGCAGGCTGGAGCAAAGGGCGCCAACGTCATAGCCATGGACATGGTGCCGCGTATTTCGCGTGCGCAGAAGATGGATGCACTGTCATCGATGGCCAACATCGCCGGCTATCGGGCAGTGATCGAGGCCGGTAACAATTTCGGACGCTTCTTTACCGGTCAGGTGACGGCGGCTGGTAAGGTACCACCGGCCAAGGTGCTGGTGATCGGTGCCGGCGTTGCCGGCCTTGCGGCGATCGGCACGGCAACCTCGCTTGGTGCTATCACCTATGCGTTTGACGTGCGGCCGGAAGTCGCTGAGCAGATCGAGTCGATGGGTGCAGAGTTCGTCTACCTGGATTTCGCCGGCCAAAACCAGGATGGCGCTACGACCGACGGCTATGCCGCACCGTCCTCGCCGGAGTTCCGCGAGAAGCAGCTGGAGAAGTTCCGCGCACTGGCGCCTCAGATCGACATCGTCATCACCACCGCCCTGATCCCTGGTCGTGACGCGCCAAAACTGTGGCTGGCCGATATGGTGGCAGCAATGAAGCCCGGTTCGGTAATCGTGGACCTGGCCGCCGAGCGCGGCGGCAATTGCGACTTGACGGTCGCCGACCAGCGGGTCGTATCCGACAATGGCGTCATCGTCATCGGTTACACGGATTTTCCGAGCCGGATGGCCRCKCAGGCCTCCACGCTTTACGCCACCAACATCCGCCATATGATCACAGACCTGACGCCTGGCAAGGATGGCAAGCTCGTCCACAACATGGAAGACGACGTCATCCGGGGTGCAACCGTAACCTATCAGGGTGAAATCACCTATCCGCCGCCGCCTCCCAAGATCCAGGCGATCGCTGCACAGAGACCCAAGGACAAGGCGAAAGAGCCGACACCGGAAGAAAGGCGCGCGAAGGAGGTGGCCCTCTTCAAAGCGCAGACGAAGAGCCAGGTCATGCTACTTGCCGGTGGCACTGCGCTATTGTTTCTCGTCGGTGCCTTTGCGCCGGCAAGCTTCATGAGCCATTTCGTCGTCTTTGTGCTGGCCTGCTTCGTCGGCTTCCAGGTGATCTGGAACGTCTCTCATTCCCTGCACACGCCGCTGATGGCGGTCACCAATGCGGTTTCCGGCATCATCATCCTGGGCGCACTCTTGCAGGTGGGCTCCGGCCACCGACTGGTGCAGGTCATGGCGGCGTTGTCGGTGCTGATTGCTACCATCAACATTGTCGGCGGCTTCCTCGTCACACGGCGCATGCTCGCCATGTTCCAAAAGTCTTGAGCGCTGAGGGATCTTCAAAATGACTATCGGTATCGTATCGGCAGCCTATATCGCAGCCGCAGTTCTCTTCATCCTGTCTCTGAGCGGCCTGTCGGGTCAGGAAAGCGCCAAGCGCGCCGTCTGGTTCGGCATCTCAGGCATGGCGCTCGCCGTCATCGCAACCGTTTTCGGTCCGGATGTTGGCAACTGGTTCATCATTGCCTCGATGATCGCCGGCGGCGCGGTGCTTGGCTCCTATGTGGCAAGTCGGGTGCAGATGACGGAGATGCCGCAGCTCGTCGCGGCATTGCATTCGTTTGTCGGTCTTGCTGCTGTGTTCATCGGTTTCAATGCCCATATCGAGGCCGCCCGCGTCGCCGGTCTAGACGAGGCGGCTCGTGAAGCGCTAGACGGTTTTGCCGCTATCCTCGCCCATAAGGCGCCGGTGGAACTCGCCATCATGAAGGTCGAGGTCTTTCTCGGCGTCTTCATCGGTGCGGTCACGTTTACCGGCTCGGTCATTGCCTTTGGCAAGCTTGCCGGCAAACTAAACGGCAAGGCGAAGAAGCTGCCGGGTGGCCATTTCCTCAATGCCGGTGCTGCGATCTTCTCGCTGATCCTGCTCCTCATGTATTTGAATGGCGCAGGCGTCTGGGTGCTCCTCCTGATGACGCTCGCTGCCTTCTTCATCGGCTATCACCTGATCACGGGCATCGGCGGCGCCGACATGCCGGTGGTGGTTTCGATGCTCAACTCCTATTCGGGCTGGGCGGCAGCGGCGATCGGGTTTTCGCTCGGCAACGACTTACTGATCGTCACCGGTGCCCTGGTCGGCTCTTCTGGGGCGATCCTCTCCTACATCATGTGCAAGGCGATGAACCGCTCCTTCGTCTCGGTCATTCTCGGCGGCTTCGGTGGTTCGAGTGGACCAAAAATTGAGATCATCGGCGAACAGATCGCCATCGATGCCGACGGCGTCGCAGCAGCGCTCAACGATGCCGACAGCGTTATCATTGTGCCGGGCTACGGCATGGCCGTCGCTCAGGCTCAGCAGGCGGTTTCGGAACTGACCCGCAAGCTGCGTGCCGCTGGCAAGACGGTGCGCTTCGCCATCCATCCGGTGGCAGGCCGTCTTCCGGGTCACATGAACGTGCTGCTCGCCGAGGCCAAGGTGCCTTATGACATTGTGCTCGAAATGGACGAGATTAACGACGACTTCCACGAGACAGACGTCGTCATCGTCATCGGCTCAAACGACATCGTCAACCCGGCCGCTCAGGAGGACCCGAACTCGCCGATATCAGGCATGCCGGTGCTGGAAGTCTGGAAGGCAAAGCAGGTTTTCGTATCCAAGCGCGGCCAGGGCACCGGCTATTCGGGCATCGAAAACCCGCTGTTCTTCAAGGACAATACCCGCATGTTCTATGGTGATGCCAAGAAGTCGATAGGTGAATTGCTGGTATTGACGAACTGAAGCGAATTGCGCGCGGTTTGGAGAAGGTTCAAACCCGAGCATAGTCCACAAATGTTTCAGGACGGGCGGTGCGTTCATCTTTGTAGCCTTCGGTGGTGGTTACCTATCGTTTGACGAACTGCTTTCCGAAACCACTCTTAGGTACCCTCTCGAGACATGAATGAACTGCCAACCGTGTTTCTAATCACGTAGCTCCGGGAAGGAGGCCTGAAAAATGCAGAACGGACATCTTCTTGAATTAGGGCACGAGGCGACCACGCTGGAAATGGCGGTCCTAATGAGCCCGGACATGGCCAATTTTTCCGGAAAGGTTCATGGTGGCGCTCTGCTAAACCTTCTGGACCGCGTAGCCTTTTCCTGTGCCTCGCGCTTCTCCAGGTGCTATGCCGTAACCCTCTCGGTCGATCAGGTGGTATTCCGCCAACCCATCCATGTCGGAGAGCTCGTGACGTTTCGCGCCGCGATTAACTTTGCTGGCCGAACCTCGATGGAGGTGGGGATACGGGTTGAGGCCGAGAATATGCGCAGCGGCGCACGCCGGCATACGAATTCGTGCTATTTCACAATGGTCGCTGTTGACGAGGACGGGAAACCTGCCGAGGTACCTGCATATATTCCGAAGACTGAACTTGCTGAACGCAGACTTCGGGCCGCTGAGGTCCGCCGTAAACTGCGTAAGGAGTTCGAGGAGCGATTGGACGCAGCCGGCAGTGAACACTAAGAGCTATGAAAAGGGCTTGTGACCAAATCGCGTAAGCCGTGGGACATTCGCCGCACTCGCGGTTGGGCTGGGTATAGCATTGCGACGTCGTTCCGGTCAGTGTCGCGCTTGCCGCCATCATTGCGATTGCCCAGTCCATTTCTTGGCCTTTCGCGGTAATCATGTGTTCCGGCGTGCAAATTTGGGTCTGACTTATTCTCGATGAGGTTTTGGATTCCACTGGCCTGGTTTCTGAAGGAGAATCAGCGCCATGCGAGCCCATTTTCGGCTTTGCGATCTGATCCCCGCCGAGTCGAATGCGGAGGCAGTACATCACAGACGCGACGTGCTTGTCGTCGTCGCACATGGTCAGTCCCGAGATTGCAAGTGTCCCGAATGCGGTAAGACCTCCCATCGCGTTCATAGTCGCTATCCTCGGATGATTGCCGATCTGCCGCGTGCGGGGTCGAAGGATCGAATTGCACCTGACCGTCCGACTCGGCGGGGGCCAGATCACTAAGCGCCAGATGTACGGGTGCGGGAAACTCGATTTGCTTGACGCACGTATCGTCGGAGACAGCCTGATGTCATCGAGATTGCATTAGACCAAAATTTGGACACGATGACGTAATTGCTGCCGCATGTCCCAGTTTGCGTCGTTGACGAGACCGGTCGCCTGATCTTCGAGGGCCGGGCGAAATCGGATCCTGGCGCTTTGGCGGCGCTTCTCGCGACGAAGGCCCCGCATGCTGAACGCGTTGGCTTCGAGACCGGTGCAATGTCGAGCTGGCTCTGGCATGGACTGAAGAGGATCGGCGTGCCAGTGTTCTGTATCGTCGCGCGGCACGCATGAACAAGAGCGATGAGAAAGCGCGCGGCTGCAGATCGTGGTGCATTGACGAACTCCTCACGAGTGCGCTAACGTTAGCAAAAGCGGAGATCGAAAAATGAAGATTGTGCGCTACCAGACCGTCGATGGGATTCACTACGGGGCTGAAAGTGAGGGCAGGATTGAACGTATTGTCGGTGATCCGTTCGAAACTGTCGAGTGGACAGGGGAGGTGGATCGCCTTTCAGACGTCCGCCTCTTGTGCCCGGTGGAGCGGCCCCGGATATTTGGCGTCGCGTACAATTACCGACAGCACACCGACGAGTCCGGAAAGGAGCAGCCGACGCTTCCGGTGCTGTTTATGAAGCCAAGTACGGCAGCGAGCGGCAACGGCGATGCGATTGAATATCCGAGTGACGGCGAAATCGTCCACTACGAGGCTGAACTGGTTGCCATCATAGGCAAAGGCGGACGTCACATCAGCAAGGAAAATGCCTTGCAGCACGTCCTCGGCTACACATGTGGCAACGATATCAGCGACCGCGTCATACAGCGGCAGGAAAGCAAATTCGGGTGCCTGTTGGCGGGCAAGGGCTACGATACCTTTGCACCGATGGGTCCGGCTATCATAACGGATCTCGATCCGACGAACCTTGACGTCATCCTTCGTCAGAACGGCATCGTCAAACAGTCCGGGAATACGCGAGACCTCGTAAACCCGGTAGCTGACATCGTTGCTTACTTAAGCCGTTTCATGACGCTACTGCCCGGCGATGTGATCATGACCGGTACGCCCGCGGGAGTTGGGCCGATCGTTCCCGGTGACGATCTCGAGGTGGAAATTCCCGGGATCGGCGTTTTGAAGAACCCCGTGGTTCCCGCTCCACACTAAGCGGCGCGCGAGCGGAGACTCTCCTCAGATGGATTTATATCGCGGAGCGAAAATTTCGGTTGACCTCAAGTTTTCGAGTGTTATTAATGCTAACGTTAGCATATGCCAGCGAGACGGTTCTGCACCGGACGGCCTCGGGCAGGGAGATTTGCGAAAGACAAAGTTGAGGGTGGATAAATGGCACGCGTAAAATATGTCTCGAATACCGAACTGGCCGAGACGCAACCGGCACTCAATGAGCGCCTGCTGAAGGAGAGGAAGGTTCCGACCGGAAATATCTTCCTTGCGCTCGCCAATGCTCCGGCAGTCCTCAACGACTTCCTGACCTATGCGAATGCGGTCCGGGCGGCTGACCTCAGCCCGAAGCTGCGTGAGATGGCGATCCTGACGGTCGGTTACTGTACAAACTCCGAGTACGAAGTGAAGCATCACCATTCTCATGGGCTCAAGGCAGGCCTGACGGAGGAGCAGTTCCATGCCATTCCGAATTTCGAACACTCGGATCTTTTTAACGAGCAGGAAAAGGCTGTGATGGCCTTTGCCAAGGACTCCACGCTGAACGTCGATGTTTCCGATGAAGTGTGGAACGGGGTCGCAAAGTTCCTGTCGGAGAAGCAGCTTGTCGAATTGTCGATCAATGTCGCCTGGTACAATTCCGGCGTTCGTCTCATGGGCGCGCTGAAGATCGATCTTGAAGAGGGATACCGATGAGCAAGCGGGCAGCGTGGAAGCGGCGTCCGCCTCGGCTTGCCGCCTAAAGCGCGTCGCGATCTTTCAGATTCGCTCCTCGCGCTTTAGATCTTTGTTTTTACGCATGTTGTTGTCGCAAAATCGCTGCACACTTTTGCGCGACATGCTTTAGTTTTGGCGGCGTCTCATCAAGATCATTCCAGAGCTTTCAGCGTCCGGCCCTGGGATATGGGATGAATCGCAGCCAATCAAAGAGAGGCGCACGTCGCTGGACGGGGCGCCTCTCTTTGATTCGGCGGCTTGCTGCGGGAGATCGACATCCTGCCGGCGTTTCACGGAGCGCTCGTGCTGCCGCGAATGACCAATTGGGGCGGAGAGATGAAGCTGTAGGGCTTGCTTAGGTCACCCTTGTTCTGAAGATGATGCAGGAACCAAAGCCCGCAAGCCGTTGCCAACTCCGAAACAGGCAACTGGACCGTCGTCAGTCCCGGCCCCCACCACCGATACCCAAGTTCATCGCCAAACCCGATGACGGAAATGTCGCGGGGGACGCGCAAAGCCTGATCCTGTATTTCATCAATGACTCCGGAAGTGTTTTGTACCGCACCGATCACAACCGCCGTCGGTCGATCCTTCAAGGAAAGAAGGCGACGCACGGCCTCCCGTCCGAATTCGGTCGACGAAGGCGCGCCCAGTTCCTCATAAATGGTGATCGTGTGGCCGGAGCTCTTAATCGCGTCCCGGAAACCCTGCACGCGGGCTGCGCCAGTGGGCAGCTCTTCCGTGCCGCCGATATAAGCGATCCGTTTGTGGCCTTCATTGATGATATGTTCAGTGCTTTCGTAAAGCGCCCGTCTGTCATCAATCCCAAACCATTGTTCGCCGAGCAGCGGCGCCTTTCGCAGCAGTTGGATGTGAGGCGTCATCTTCAGGATTCGCGCAGAATCGGGATGAGGTTTTGCGCTCGGGACCAGAATGATCCCGGCGACGTTGACGCTTGTGAGTTCCTTGATGTGACGAAGCTCGTGCATTCTGTCGTCATCGGTTTCACACAAGGTCAGCTGGTAATTCGCTGAAAGAAGGCACCGCGACAGAGCATGGGCAATCGTTGAATAAAAGCTGTTCCGGATATCTGGAACGATCAGCCCAACGAGATTACTCTGAACCCCACGCATCATGCGCGCGGCACGATTGGCAATGTACCCCGCTTGAGTTGCAGCTTCGTTCACCTTTCGCTTCATCTCGGCGCTGATGCGTCGATCGTCGGCAAGGGCGCGACCCACGGTCGAGGGTGAAACTTGCAGTGTGGCGGCGATGTCTTTAATTGTTACCATTGTGCTTGGCTCGAATGATCACTTCGCCAACGATAGCACTGACGTCGCAGTTGTCAAACTCCGAAATCACAATCGATTTCGCCAAATCGATGCGATCTAATTTTCGCCCCGATGCTTCGGTTCGCTGACGAGGCGCAGTCATAAAAATTCCAAATTTCTCATAGGCTTGATCTCGCGTTCCGGGACTTCTCGCTCGTTGTCGCCGCGCCTGAAGCGAACGCCGGCAGCGAATTAACCTGTTGAACGGCGTTGACAGGCAGGCTTCGCTATGAGACGAATGTTGTGCGAACGTTAGCGCAAACGGGAGGAGGCATAACGTATGGATGTTCTGGTGTTCCTGGAGCCGGTCATCGTATCCACAGAAGGACGTGGATCCTGATGACCCTTGCTCTTTTCTTGCAATCGGCTGTTGGTGGCGTCTTGCTGGGTGGGATGTATGGCCTGCTGGCGATGGGCCTCAGCCTGAGTTGGGGCTTGTTGAAGCTGGTGAACCTCAGTCACTTCGCGCTGGCCTTCCTTGGTGCTTACCTGACCTATCAGTTTGGCACCGTTTACGGCGTCCCGGCATATTTGAGCGTTCTGGTGATCGCGCCGCTGTTTTTCGCACTCGGCGTTGCGCTGCACAGCGTGTTCGTCCGCTTTCAGGTGAAGGAATTCGCGTCTCTCCTGGTGACGTTCGGCGTCACGATCCTGATCGAGTCGCTGATCCAATGGATCTGGTCGGCTGACTTCCTTCGTTATGAAACACCCTATGCCCAGAGCACCATCCGGCTTGGTCCGATCTTTGTGCCCGTGCTGGATCTTTCCGCCTTTGTTTGCGCCGGGGTGCTCGCTGGAGCGGCCTGGTACGCGTTGAACAAGACCATGCTCGGCAAGGCGCTGCGTGCGGCCGCCCATGACGCCCCCGTAGCGTCAGCTTTCGGTATCAACTCTGCTCGCGTGTCATATATTCTGGCTGGCCTTTGCTCGGCGACAGCGGGTATCGCCGGTGTCTTCATCGCCCTGATCGGAACTTTGGCACCATCTCAAATCGAGGCCTGGATAGGGGTCGTATTTGCCGTCGCCATCATCGGAGGATTGGGCAGCCCCATTGGTGCACTGGGCGCCGGAATGCTAATTGGCGTGGCCGAGAGCCTTACCATGTCCGTTGTGAATCCCGCTTGGGCGCCGCTCGTAGCATTCAGCGTGCTCATCGTCATCCTCTTGCGCAAACCGGTGATTTGATTATGAAAAAGCTTCTAATCACGGCGCCTATCGTAGCGGTCCTGGCCTTGCTGCCTTACCTGGGAATGGCGGATTACTACCTTTCCTACCTGTATATCATCTTCTTCTGGGTCGTGCTGGCAACGAGCTGGGGCATCCTGAGCGGTTATACGGGTTACTGGAGTTTTGGTCATGCCGCGTTCTTCGGGATTGGCGTCTACACAAC